>JAEHDA010000342.1 GCA_016880655.1 Rhodocyclaceae bacterium | reverse complement strand
CTCGTGCTTGCCGTTGAGCTTCCACGACGACAGGCTCTCCGCCAGACTGGCCGTCTTGTCCGGGTCTGCCTTCAGCGCCGAGGTGACATCGACCCAGTCGAGCGCCGACAGGTGGTAGAAGTGCACGATGTGGTCATGCACCGCGTGGGCCAGGATGATCAGGTTGCGGATGTACTGGGCGTTGAGCGGAATCGGCAGTTGCAGCGCGTTTTCCACCGCCCGCACCGAGGCGATGGCATGCACCGTGGTGCAGACACCGCAGATGCGCTGGGTGATGGTCCAGGCGTCGCGCGGATCGCGGCCGAGCAGGATCAGCTCGACGCCGCGCCACATCTGGCCGGACGACCAGGCCTTCTTGACCCGGCCGCCATCGACGTCGACGTCGATGCGCAGATGCCCTTCGATGCGGGTGATGGGATCGATGGTGATGCGTGCCATTTTTCTTCTCCGTCAGGAATGGGCAGCTTCGCGCGGCAATACCGGGAAGCGGCGGGTAACGACGATGTAGACCAGGACCTCGGCGGCGAACATGCCCGCCGTGACCAGGATTTCGGGAAGGGCCGGGAAGTAGCGGAAACCCGGCCCCGTGTCGTAGTTGATCAGGAAGCCGTTGAAGCGCAGCAAGGCACCCCCCAGCATCAGCAGGATGCCGGCGACGAACAGGCGGGCCGGATTGCGGCGCTGTGCTGCCGTGCCGATGATGAAGAACGGCGCGACGAAGCAGGCGGTCTCCAGCCAGAACATCAACGCTTCGAGGTTGGCGCCAAAGGCACGCCCCAGCACGCCGCGCATGAGCACGTCGCCAAGGCGCACCACCAGATAGGCGGCTACGACCCCCAGCATCACCTTGGCCAGCGGCGTCAGGATGTTCATCTCGATCGAGCGCCGATAGGCGCTGGAGGCGAGACACGACTCGAACAGCACGACTGCGTAGCCCATGATGATGGCGGTAAGCAGGAACAGCGCCGGCACTGCCGGCGTTTGCCAGAGCGGCGACACCTGCGTACCCATCACCACCCAGAGCGTGCCCAGCGACGACTGGTGCATCATCGGCAGCAGCGTGCCCAGTGCAATGATGAAGAACATGAACTTGTTCAGCTTCTTCTTCGCGTCGCGCAAGCCGAACTTCTCCAGCACCGCTGGCGAGAACTCGATCCACATGACGAAGATGTAGATCGTGATGCAGATCGCAACCTCGAACATTACCGAGTTCGGATTGGCCGACCAGGGCCAGTACATGTTCCAGACGTTCCACCAGCGGCCGAGGTCGAAGATCACGCCCGCACCGGCCAGCGTGTAGCCGAGCAGCGAGGCGAGCAGTGCCGGCCGCACCAGTGGATGGTATTCGCCGCGATTGAACAGGTAGACCAGCATCGCCACCGAGAAGCCGCCGCAGGCAAAGGCCGAGCCGACCATCACATCGACGACGATCCAGATGCCCCACGGGTAGCCGTCGTTGAGGTCGGTCACGGCGCCGAGGCCGAAGATGAAGCGATAGAGCAGGATCGCCGCCATCAGCATGACCAGCAGACCAGCGATGACGGTCGTCTTGTTCAGCAAC
Source organism: Rhodocyclaceae bacterium (assembly GCA_016880655.1). Classification (GTDB taxonomy): domain Bacteria; phylum Pseudomonadota; class Gammaproteobacteria; order Burkholderiales; family Rhodocyclaceae; genus Fen-999. Next base: position 678 of record JAEHDA010000342.1, on the reverse strand, counting down.
GGCCCGCCGACGGGAACAGGCACGGCATGATGTTGCGCAGCCATGATCAGCCCTCCTTCCTTTCTTCATCGCCAGGCATCGAATCGTCAGGCTTGACGTTGCGCTTGGCGACAAAAGTCAGCGCGCCCAGTACGGCGAGCGGCATGATCAGGCCGCCGTACAAGCTGTGCTGGATGGTTTCCGAAGTCGCTGCCGACGACTTGGGCGGCAGGTTCGGCATACCGACCTTCTCGAAGGGAACACCCGAGAGCTTCAGCACCTGGGTGCCGCCGTACTCGGTTTCCCCGTAGACGTGCTGAAGGTAGTTGCCCACCTGGCCTTCGTATCTCTGGTCCGGCTCGTCGCGCCAGCCGTGCCGTTTCATCGCGCCCTTGCCTTCTGGCTGCCCCTGCAGGGCTTTCTCCTGGGCATGGCGCAGGTGGCCGCGCGGATAAGTGGTGGTCGCTCCCGGCTTGAGCGCCAGGCGGCGCTTGGCTTCGGCCAGCAGATCCTCGGTGCGACCGAACAGCGTCGCTCCGGTCGGGCAAACCTCGGCGCAGGCCGAGTAATGCCCTTCTTCGTGGCGATGCCGGCAAAGCTCGCACTTGCCGATGCGGCCGAGCGGATCATCGTACTGGTACTTCGGAATGCCGAAGGGGCAGGCCGCGACGCAATAGCGGCAGCCGATGCACTTGCCGG
>JAEHDA010000341.1 GCA_016880655.1 Rhodocyclaceae bacterium | reverse complement strand
CACGCTGATGGCCGCCGCCGGCCACCAGGCCGAGAAGCAGCTCGAAGAAATCAAGAAGACGTACAAGGGCAACTACATCCTGGCGGTGGAAGGCAATCCGCCGCTCAACGAAGACGGCATGTACTGCATCGAGGGCGGCCGGCCGTTCGTCGAAATCCTGAAAGAAACCGCCGCCGATGCCAAGGCGGTGATCGCCTGGGGCGCCTGCGCCTCCTGGGGTTGCGTGCAGGCGGCGAAGCCGAACCCGACGCGCGCCACGCCGATCGACAAGGTGATCACGGGCAAGCCCATCATCAAGGTGCCGGGCTGTCCGCCGATCGCCGAGGTGATGACCGGCGTCGTCACCTACATGCTGACCTTTGATCGCATTCCCGAACTGGATCGCCAGGGGCGGCCGAAGATGTTCTACGGCCAGCGCATCCACGACAAGTGCTACCGCCGGCCGCATTTCGACGCCGGCCAGTTTGTCGAGCACTGGGACGACGACGCGGCGCGCAAGGGCTACTGTCTCTACAAGATGGGCTGCAAGGGCCCGACCACCTACAACGCCTGTTCGACGGTGCGCTGGAACGACGGCGTGTCCTTCCCGATCCAGTCCGGCCACGGCTGCATCGGCTGTTCCGAGGACGGCTTCTGGGACAAGGGCAGCTTCTACGACCGCGTTACCGACATCAAGCAGTTCGGCGTCGAGGCGAATGCCGACAAGGTGGGCGGCACGGCGGCCGCCGTTGCCGGCGCTGCGGTTGCGGCGCATGCGGCCATGAGCGTCCTGTCGCGGGCGCGGATCAATCACAGCAAGGACAACGAGCAAGGAGGCAACTGAGATGGGCGCTTACGAAACCCAGGGCTTCAAGCTCGACAACTCGGGCAAGCGGCTGGTCGTCGATCCGATCTGCCGCATCGAGGGCCACCTGCGGGTGGAAGTGAACCTCGATTCCAGCAACACCATCCGCAACGCCGTCTCCACGGGCACCATGTGGCGCGGCCTGGAAGTGATCCTCAAGGGCCGCGATCCTCGCGACGCATGGGCCTTCACCGAGCGCATCTGCGGCGTGTGTACCGGTACGCACGCGCTGACCTCGGTGCGCGCGGTCGAGGATGCGCTCTCGATCAAGATTCCCGAGAACGCCAATACCATCCGCAACCTGATGCAGTTGAACCTCTACGTTCATGACCATTTGGTGCACTTCTACCACCTGCACGCACTCGACTGGGTCGATGTGGTCTCGGCACTGAAGGCCGACCCGAAGCGGACCTCGGAACTGGCGCAGTCGATCTCGAACTGGCCACTGTCGTCGCCGGGCTATTTCCGCGACTTGCAGAACCGGCTGAAGAAGTTCGTCGAATCCGGCCAGCTTGGCCCGTTCGCCAATGCCTACTGGGGCAATCCGGCGTACAAGCTGCCGCCCGAGGCGAACCTGATGGCGGTCGCCCACTACCTGGAAGCGCTCGACTTCCAGAAGGAAATCGTCAAGATCCACACCATCTTCGGCGGCAAGAATCCGCACCCGAACTGGCTGGTCGGCGGCGTGCCCTGCGCCATCAACGTCCATGACACCGGCGCCGTCGGCGCGCTGAACATGGAGCGGCTCAACTACGTCAAGAGCATCATCGACCGGACCAAGGAGTTCGTCGAACAGGTCTACATTCCCGACTTGCTGGCCATCGCCTCGTTCTACAAGGGCTGGCTCTACGGCGGCGGCCTGTCGTCGCAGGCCATGCTGTCCTACGGCGACATGCCGGAGAGGGCCAACGACCATTCGCCCGCCAACCTGCTGCTGCCGCGCGGCGCCATCGTCGGCGGCAACCTTTCCAAGGTGCATGAGGTCGACCTGAAGGATCCCGAGCAGATCCAGGAATTCGTTACCCACTCCTGGTACAAGTACGCCGACGAGACCAAGGGCCTGCACCCGTTCGACGGCGTCACCGAGCCGAACTACAAGCCGGAAGGCCCGAACTTCAAGGGTACGCGCACCAAGATCGAGAATCTCGACGAGAGCGCCAAGTACTCGTGGATCAAGGCGCCGCGCTGGCGCGGCAACGCCATGGAGGTCGGCTGCCTGTCGCGCATGGTGCTGGGTTACGTACAGGGCAAGCAGTATCCCTTCATCAAGGAGACCATCGACGCGGTGCTGAAAAAGCTCGACGTGCCGGTGACGGCACTATTCTCGACACTCGGCCGCACCGCGGCGCGCGGCATTGAAACCCTTTACTGCGCGGACCTGCAAGTCAGCCAGTTCGACAAGCTGATCGCCAACATCAAGGCCGGCGATTCGTCTACCGCCAACGTCGAGAAGTGGGATCCCTCGACCTGGCCCAAGGAAGCCAGGGGTGCCGGCTTCACCGAAGCTCCGCGCGGCGCGCTGGGTCACTGGATCAAGATCAAGGACACCAAGATCGACAACTACCAGTGCATCGTGCCGACCACCTGGAACGGCAGCCCGCGTGATGCCAAGGGGCAGATCGGCGCCTTCGAGGCGTCGCTGATGAATACGCCGCTTGCAGTTGCGGACCAGCCGCTCGAGATCCTGCGCACACTGCATTCCTTCGATCCCTGCCTGGCCTGTTCGACGCACGTCATGAGTCCGGACGGCGCCGAGATGGCCACGGTGAAGGTTCGATAGACCATCGGGAGGAGAGCGCAAATGTCCACACACCATGCAGCCAGCCCTACGGGCGTGGATGACGCCGCCGTCACGCGGGCGCCATCGCTGAAGTCGATCTACGTCTATGAAGCGCCGGTGCGCATCTGGCACTGGGTGAACGCCCTGTCGATCGTGGTGCTCGCCCTCACCGGCTACTTCATCGGCTCGCCGCCGCCGTCGGTCCCGGGCGAAGCAGGCGACAATTTTCTGTTCGGCTACCTTCGCTTCGCCCACTTCGCGGCCGCTTACGTATTCGCGGTCGGCTTCCTGGCCCGCATCTACTGGGGCGTCGTCGGCAACGACCACTCGCGCGAGCTGTTTTCCGTGCCCGTGCTGACGGCAGCCTATTGGCGGGAAGTGATCGCCATGCTGAAGTGGTATGCCTTCCTGCGGCCGTATCCCAACCGTTACGTCGGCCACAATCCGTTGGCACGCATCAGCATGTACTTCGCCGTGTTTCTGGGCGGGCTGTTCATGCTGGTTACCGGCTTCGCCCTCTACGGTGAAGGCGCGCAGGCCGGTCATTGGTCGCACACCATGTTCACGAGCTGGGTGATTCCGCTCTTCGGGCAATCGCAGACCGTGCATACCTGGCACCACCTGGGCATGTGGGTGCTGATGGTGTTCGTCATCGTCCATGTCTATGCGGCCATCCGCGAAGACATCATGGGCCGGCAGAGCATGATCAGCACCATGATCAGCGGTTACCGGATGTTCAAGGACTAGGCGCGGCGTGTCCGGCATGGTTCTCTCGCTCGGTGCGATCAATCTCGACGCACAGGATCTGGTCGTCGCGAAGTCGGTGTTGAGGCTGCGCTCGGCCGAGTGGTCCTGGGTCGATGCCCCGCAGGAGGCCGATCTCTGGCTGGTGGACGTGGATCGCGATGGCTATCAGGAACGCATGACCGGTCTGGCGCCCGAGCGGCTGGTGGCGCTGGCCTTGCGGGCGGCCAGTGCCGAACGCTTTGCGCATTGGTTGATCAAGCCGCTCAAGGCCATGCACCTGATGCGGCTGCTCGACAGCCTGGCCCGGGCGATCGTTCCGCAGGCTGCACAGGACAGGCCGTCGCCGGCGAAGGTGGTGACGCCGGCAACCGTCGATATCCCGGCCACGCCGAGCGTCGCCGTTGCCGAGGTTCACCCTTGGCGCGGCCGCAAGGTGATGTTGGGCCGAGCGCCCAATCTTGCCCGCTTCCCGGTCTCCGCGGAAATGCTGCCGTGGCTAAAGGCGCTGACATCGGCGCCGATCCCATACGACGAGTTGCTGGCGGCCTTGCCGATGGATGTGTCGATGATCGACAGCATCCTCGACGATGCCGCCCGGGCCGGCAAGCTGCTGGACGGCGATGGCGGCGCGCTCCCGCCGCTGCCCCGGCCGGCGGGAATGGCAGGCGGTTTCTGGCAGCGTTTCAAGTAGCGATGTTGAAGTCGTCCCTGACGAACTGGAGGCAGGATGAGCAAGAAATCCATTGACGTTCTGGTGCTGGGCATCGGCAACCTGCTCTGGGCCGACGAGGGTTTCGGCGTGCGCTGCGTCGAGGCGCTGGCGGAGCAATGGGAACTGCCACCGGGGATCGAGGTGATGGACGGCGGCACGCAGGGTCTCTATCTGCTGCCCTACGTGCAGCAGGCACGGCGGCT
>JAEHDA010000057.1 GCA_016880655.1 Rhodocyclaceae bacterium | reverse complement strand
TCGCCGAAACCCGCGGCCCCCGGAACAATGTGGGCCTGATCACCCTCGACCGCCCGAAGCAGCTCAACGCCCTGTGCGATCCCCTGATCGACGAACTCGGCCAGGCGCTCGCCGCCTTCGATGCCGACGAGGCCGTCGGCTGCATGGTCATCACCGGCTCGCCAAAGGCCTTCGCGGCGGGCGCGGACATCGCGGCAATGAAGGACCTCGGCTACATGGATGCCTTCAAGCCGGATTACCTGGGGCCGAACTGGCAGCAAATCCGCAACTGCCGCAAGCCGATCATCGCCGCGGTGGCCGGCTACGCACTGGGCGGCGGCTGCGAACTGGCCATGCTGTGCGACATGATCTACGCCGCCGACACGGCGAAGTTCGGCCAGCCGGAAATCAAGCTCGGCGTGCTGCCCGGCGCGGGCGGCACGCAGCGCCTGCCGCGTGCGGTGGGCAAGGCGAAGGCGATGGACCTGTGCCTGACGGCGCGCATGATGGACGCGCGCGAGGCCGAGCAGGCGGGCCTGGTGGCGCGCGTGATCCCCGCCGACAAGCTGATCGAGGAAACGCTGGCGGCGGCCGAAACCATCGCCGGCCATTCATTGCCCGTGATCATGATGATCAAGGAGGCCATCAACCGGGCCTGGGAGTCGCCGCTCAGCGAAGGCCTGCTCTACGAGCGGCGGGTGTTCCAGGCTGCCTTCGCGCTGGAAGACCAGAAGGAAGGCATGGCGGCCTTCCTCGAAAAACGACAGCCGGTATTCAGGAATCGCTAGTTTGGAAAGTCAGCCGTGGTGATACGCCACCACGGCCGGATTTCACTTGAACGGGTGGCGGAGGACGATGGTCTCTTCGCGATCCGGGCCGGTCGAGATCATGTCGACCGGCACGCCGCACAGGGCTTCCATGCGCTTGATGTAGTTCTGCGCGGCCTTCGGCAGGCCCTCCAGGGTCTTCACGCCCACCGTGCTCTCGTTCCATCCCGGCATGGTTTCGTATACCGGTTCGCAGCGCTCGAGGTCGTCGGCGCCGACGGGCAGGATGTCGGTGAACTGGCCATCGAGCTTGTAGCCGGTGCACAGCTTCATTTCCTCGATGCCGTCGAGCACGTCGAGCTTCATCACGCACAGGCCGGAGACGCCGTTGATCTGGATGGCGCGCTTCAGCGCGGCGGCATCGAACCAGCCGCAGCGCCGGGCGCGGCCGGTGGTGGCGCCGAACTCGCAGCCCTTGGTGGCCATGTGCTTGCCGACCGGGTCCTGCTTGTCGACCGCGTCGTAGAGCTCGGTCGGGAACGGGCCACTGCCGACGCGCGTGGTGTAGGCCTTGGTGATGCCAAGCACATAGTGGAGCATGCCGGGGCCGATGCCGGCGCCGGTGGATGCGCCGCCGGCGATGCAGTTCGACGAGGTGACGTAGGGATACGTGCCGTGGTCGATGTCGAGCAGCGTGCCCTGCGCGCCCTCGAACAGGATGTTGGCGCCGCCCTTGTGCGCTTCGTAAAGCGAACGCGGCACGTCGGCGATCATCCTGGTCAGGCGCGGGGCCAGCATCATCGCGCCGTCGAGCACCTTCTGGAAATCGACCGTGTCGGCGCCGAGATAGTTCTTCAGCACGAAGTTGTGATAGTCGAGCACTTCGGCCAGCTTCTCGGCGAAGCGCTTCGGCCGCAGCAGGTCCTGCACGCGCAGGCCGCGCCGGGCGACCTTGTCTTCGTAGGCCGGGCCGATGCCGCGACCCGTGGTGCCGATCTTCTTGGCACCCTTGGCCGCCTCGCGCGCCATGTCGAGCGCCTGATGGTAGGGGAGGATCAGCGGGCAGGCTTCGGAAATCCGCAAGCGCGCATCGGCGTCGACGCCGGCGGCCTTGAGCTCGTCGAGTTCCTTGACCAACGCATCGGGCGACAGCACGACGCCGTTGCCGATGTAACAGGTCACGCCTTCGCGCAGGATGCCGGACGGAACCAGGTGCAGCACCGTCTTCTTGCCGCCGATCACCAGCGTGTGGCCGGCGTTGTGGCCGCCCTGGTAACGGACGACCGCCTGGGCATGGTCGGTCAGCCAGTCGACGATCTTGCCTTTGCCCTCATCGCCCCATTGGGTTCCCACCACCACGACGTTCTTGGCCATGTTCATTCTTCCTTCAAAGATTCGATAGTCCATTCGTTGCCGCGCCGGATCAATTGCCGGTCGCAGCCCGCCTCCCGCCAGTGGCCGTCATGGCCCGGCAATGCCAGCACGACCGTTTCGCCTTGGCCGCGCAAGCGTTCGACTTCGGCATGCAGCGCCATGTCCTCCGGCCAGGGTGCGAGAATCGCGCCCCTCGCTTCGGTTCGCGGCGACAGCCGCGCCAGGTCGCGCAAGTCGATCGAGAATCCCGTCGCCGGCCGACCGCGGCCAAAGGATTCGCCCACCTTGTCATAGCGTCCGCCGAGCGCCACCGCACCGGGCGAACCATCGCAGTAGGCGGCGAATACCACACCGTTGTGATAGTGGTAGCCGCGCAGGTCGGCGAGATCGAAACCAATCGGCAGATCGGCCAGATCGCTCGCCAGCCGACGCAAGGTACCCAGCGCGGCGCCGATCGCCGGGGTTGCCGGCAGGCAGCGCGCCGCTTCGTCCAGCACTTCGGAGCCGCCATAAAGGTCCGGCAGCGCCAGCAGGCCGCCACGAGCCGGTTCGGCTACCGTTGCCACCAGTCCGGCGACCGCAGGCGCGTCCTTGGCCTGTAGGGCGGCAAACAGCTCTTCTTCGGCATCGGCCGAGAGCCCGCTGCCGGAAAGCAGCGCGCGAAATACTCCGATGTGGCCGAGATCGATGCGTGTGGCGGCGATCGCCGCCAGTTCGAGCGCGCGCGCCAGCAGGCGCACGATCTCGCTGTCCGCTTCCACGCCCGCGTGGCCGTAGAGTTCGGCGCCGATTTGCACGGGTTCGCGCGAGGCGAGCAGACCGGCCGGTCGCGTGTGCAGGACGCTGCCGCAATAGCAGAGCCGCGTCACGCCCCGACGATCGAGCAGGTGCGCGTCGATGCGTGCCACCTGCGGCGTGATGTCGGCACGCACGCCCATGGTCCGGCCGGACAGTTGGTCGACCAGCTTGAAGGTGCGCGGGTCGAGGTCGCGGCCGCTGCCGGTCAAGAGCGACTCGACGTATTCGAGCATGGGCGGAGCGACGAGCTGGTAGCCGTGCCGCGCGAATGCGTCGAGGATGCGGCGGCGCAATGCCTCGACATGGCGGGCCTCGTCGGGCAGCAGGTCCTCGATTCCTTCGGGGAGCAGCCAGCGTCTCATCAGAATACGAAAACCATGATGGCGACCCCGATCAGCATCGAAGTCAGACCGATGAAGCGGATCTGGCCGTCGTTCATCTCCGTCACGCGGCGGAAGGTCTCGCGCCAGATGCGCGGCGCGGCGAACGGCAATACGCCCTCGAGTACCAGCATGAGGGCGAACGCCAGCAGCAGCAACGACGACGACATGCGACGGCCGCCTTATTTGCCGCCGCGGCCGGCGCTCTTCAGATACTTGAAGAAGTCCGAATTCGGCTCGACGACCAGGACGTCGCTCTTGCTCCGGAACGAGCCACGGTAAGCCTCGAGGCTGCGGTAGAAGGCATAGAACTCGGGATTCTGGCTGAACGCCTGGCCGTAGATGGAGGCCGCCCTGGCATCGCCATCGCCCTTGATTTTCTGGGCATCGCGATAGGCCTCGGCAACGATCACTTCGCGCTGGCGATCGGCATCGGCCTTGATCTTCTCCGCCTCGGCGGCGCCCTGCGAGCGCAGTTCGTTGGCGACGCGCTTGCGCTCCGTCTCCATGCGGCGATAGACGGCTTCCGAAACCTCGGCCGGCAGGTCGACGCGCTTGAGGCGCACGTCGATGATCTCGACCCCGATCGCGCGCATGTCGGCGTCGGCCTTCTTCTGCACGTCGGCGACGATCTTGTCGCGGGCGCCGGAGACGACGTCATGCACGGTACGCTTGCCGAACTCCTCGCGCAGGCCGGAATTAACCGTCTGGGCGAGTCGCGTCTTGGCGATCATTTCGTCGCCGCTGACCGAAATGTAGTACTTCTGTACGTCGTCGATGCGCCACTTGACGAAGGAATCAACCAGCACGGGTTTCTTTTCGGCCGTCAGGAAGCGCTCCGGCTCGACCGAGTCGAGCGTCAGAATGCGTCGGTCGAAAAAGCGCACGTTCTGGATCAGCGGCCACTTCAGATTGAGGCCGGGTTCCCGGATCACTTCCTTGATTTCGCCAAGCTGGAAGACGATCGCGTACTGACGCTGATCGACGGTAAACAGGCTCATCGCGGCAACAACCAGCATGCCGAAAACCAGCGCGCCGACAAAAGGCAGGTTGCGAATCATGTCAGCGCTCTCCCCGATCGCGTGAATTGAGCGACGAGCGTGAGCGATAGTCGCCGCCCCCCTGAACCGCCGGCGCCTTTTCCAGTTGCGGCGGAACTTCGTTCGACACCGCGGCAGTCGATGGGCTGCCGCTGTGGGCGGCCGCCGGTTCGGCGGACGACACCGCGGCCTGCGTACCGGCTGCCTGCATGAGCTTGTCGAGCGGCAGGTAAAGCAGATTGCCGCTGCCCTTGGCGTCGACCATCACCTTGCTGGTGTTGGCGTAAACCTGCTGGATCGTTTCGAGGTACAGGCGCTGGCGCGTCACTTCCGGCGCCTTGTTGTACTCGGTCAGAATCTGCTTGAAGCGGGAAGCATCGCCTTCGGCGGTGGCGATCAGGCGGGACCGGTAGCCCTCGGACTCCTGCTGCAGGCGCGACGCAGCACCCTTGGCGCGCGGAATCACGTCGTTGGCGTAGGCCTGGCCCTCGTTCTTGTGGCGTTCCTTGTCCTGGCCCGCCTTGACGGCATCGTCGAACGCGGCTTGCACCTGCTCCGGCGGCTGGGTGCTCTGCATGGAGACCGAGCGGACCTGGATGCCGGTTTCGTACCGGTCGAGGATGTCCTGGATCAGCTTCTGGGTGCTGGCGGCGATAACCTCGCGCCCTTCGTACAGCACGAAGTCCATCTTGCTCTTGCCGACGATTTCGCGGATCGCCGTCTCGGCCGCCTGGATCACCGCATCGTCGGGATGACGATTCTTGAACAGGTACTCCTGGACATCCTTGAGCAGGTACTGGACGGCGAACTGGACGCTGACGATGTTCTCGTCGTCGGTCAGCATCAGGGCCTCCTTCGGCACCTTGTTCTTTTCCGAGCCGCGATAGCCGACCTCGACAGTGCGCACCCCGGTCAGGTTCACCACTTCGTGGCTCTGGATCGGCCACGGCAAGCGCCAGCGCAAACCGGGTTCGGTGGCTTCCTTGAAACTGCCGAACTGGAGCACCACGCCGCGCTGACTGGCGTCGACGATGTAGAAACCGCTACCCAGCCAGACCGCCGCGACCAGCGCGACGAGCAGGCCGATGCCGCCACCGAACTGGCGCGGATTCAAGCTCGGCAACCTGCCGCCGCCGTCACCGCCGTCGTTGCCGCCACCCTGCTTGCGTCCGAGCAGACCGGACAGCCGACGGTTGAAATCACGCCACAATTCCTCCAAGTCAGGAGGGCCTTGGTTGCCGCCCTTGTTGCCACCGTTGGGCTTGTTGCCCCAGCCGTGGTCGTTCAGGGACATCAGGATGCCAGCGAACATGTCGTTTGTCGGTTCGGAAAATTATCGGATAGTCGGATATGCAATTCAGGCGGTTTCTGGTGCCGCCTGGCGGGCGTGGCTGCGGGCAACCTCGGCCAGGGCTTCGCGCAACAGCGCCAAACCGGCACCAGTGCGGGCACTCACCCGGACGCGCGCGATATTAGCATACTCATCCCTCTCGACCCCTGGCGCCACCCCGGTGACATCGATCTTGTTCCATATCACCATCTGGGGAACGGCGCCCGCGCCGATCTCCTCCAGCACTGCCTCGACCGCGGCCATCTGCTGGTCCCGATCGGGGCTGGCGGAATCGACTACGTGCAGGAGCAGGTCAGCCTGTGCGGTCTCTTCGAGCGTCGCGTGGAACGCCGCGACGAGTGCGTGGGGAAGGTCGCGGATGAAGCCGACCGTATCGGAAATCACGATCTGCCCGGCCCCTTCGACGAACATCCGCCGCGACGTCGTGTCGAGCGTGGCAAAGAGTTGATCGGCGGCATAGGTCCCCGCCTTGGTGAAGGCATTGAACAGCGTGCTCTTGCCGGCGTTGGTATAACCGACCAGGGAGACGGCCAATACTTCGCCGCGCATGCGTGCCCGGCGGCGCACCTTGCGCTGCCGTTCCAGCTGCTTCAGCCGGTCCTTCAGCAGTGCAACGCGCTTGCCGAGCAAGCGGCGGTCGGTTTCCAGCTGCTTCTCGCCCGGTCCGCGCAGGCCGATGCCGCCCTTCTGTCGTTCGAGGTGGGTCCAGCCGCGCACCAGGCGCGTCGCGAGGTGCTGGAGTTGCGCGAGTTCGACCTGGAGCTTGCCTTCATGGCTTTTCGCGCGCAGGGCGAAGATGTCGAGGATCAGGCTGCTGCGGTCGACGACCCGCAGGCCGAGTTCGCGTTCCAGGTTGCGCTGCTGGCCGGGCGCCAGTTCGTGATTGAAAACGATCAGGTCCGCATCGTGCAATCGGGCGGCATCGCCGATTTCGGCCACCTTGCCCTTGCCCGCGAAGGTGGCGGGATCAGGACGCTGCCGGCGACCGGAAACGACGGCCAGCGGCTGCGCGCCGGCGCTGGTGACCAACAGGCGGAATTCCTCCAGCCGCTCGGCGAAGTCGCCTTCGCCGAGATCCAACTGAACGAGAATGGCTTTTTCGCCGGTCGCGGGCCGCTCAAACACGGGCCCGCTCCGGATGGCCGGACATCACTCGCCGCCGTTTTCCTGGGCGATGTTGACGGGCCGGGCCGGAACGACGGTCGAAATGGCGTGCTTGTACACCATTTGCGTCACCGTGTTCTTCAGCAGCACGACGTATTGATCGAAGGACTCCACCTGGCCTTGCAGCTTGATACCGTTGACGAGATAGATCGACACCGGCACGTGCTCGCGACGCAGCGCGTTCAGAAACGGGTCTTGTAGCATCTGCCCTTTATTGCTCATAACGGCCCCTCGGCTCTAGTTATATCGAATGGCTAATGTAATCGATTTCCGACCGGCTTGCCAGCCGTTCAGTCCCGCTCGGCGAACGGGTTGTGCGCAGTCTTGTACTGGATGCGCAGCGGCGTGCCCTGCAAACGGAAGGCCTCCATGAAGGTCTTCTCCAGGTAGCGGGTGTAGGCATCCGGGACTGCGTCGAGCGCGTTGCCGTGGATGACGATGATCGGCGGATTCGAGCCGCCCTGGTGCGCGTAGCGGAGCTTCGGCCGGAAGTTGCCGCGCCGTGGCGGTTGCTGCTTCTGCACCGCGGCCTGGAGCACGCGGGTGAGCTTCGGCGTCGGCAGCTTGATCATCGCCGCGGCGTAGGCCTTGTCCACCGACCCGAGCACGCTGGCGATTCCCTGTCCCTCCTTCGCCGAGATGTAATGAACCTTGGCGAACCCGAGGAAGTTGAGCTTGCGGGCAACGTCCTGCTTGATGCACTCGCGCCGATAGCCATCGACCGCGTCCCACTTGTTCACCGCCAGCACCAGGGCGCGCCCGGCCTCGATGCAGAAGCCGGCGATGTGCGCATCCTGGTCGGAAATGTCCTGGCTGGCATCGACCATCAGCACGACGACGTTGGCTTCTTCGATGGCCTGTAGCGTCTTGATGACCGAAAACTTCTCGACCGCTTCGAAGACGCGGCCCTTGCGCCGGAGTCCGGCGGTATCGATCAACGTGTAGTGGCGGTCGTTGCGTTCGAACGGCACGGCGATGGCGTCGCGCGTGGTGCCGGGCATGTCGAACGCGATCACGCGCTCCTCGCCGAGCAGCGCGTTGATCAGCGTGCTCTTGCCGACGTTGGGCCGCCCGACGATTGCGACGCGCGGACCGCGCTCGTCTGCCTGCTCCTGCTCGTCCGGGAACGGCGCCAGCGCAATTTCCAGCAACTCCCGCACACCCTCGCCGTGGGCGCCGGAAATCGCGCACGGCGCGCCGAGGCCGAGTTCGTGGAACTCCGCCTCGACGACGGCGCGGTTCATGCCCTCGGCCTTGTTCACCGCCAGATGCACCGGCCGGCCGCTACGGCGCAGCAGGTCGGCGATCACCCTGTCCTGGGGTGCGAGCCCGCTACGGCCATCGACCAGGAAGACGACGACGTCGGCTTCGGCGATCGCGGCTTCCGCCTGGCGGGCCATCTCATGGACGATGCCGGTCTTTGCCTGTGGTTCGAAGCCGCCGGTATCGACGACCAGGAAGGGCTTGTTGCCCATCCGGCCATGACCGTAGTGACGGTCGCGCGTCAGGCCCGGCATGTCCGCCACCAGCGCATCGCGCGATTTGGTCAGGCGGTTGAAGAGCGTGCTCTTGCCGACGTTCGGCCGGCCCACCAGCACGAGTGTGGGTTTCACGACTCAGCGCGGACGCAGCGCGACTACGCTGCCATCCCGGGTCTGAACCACGAAGCCGTCGCCCAGGCGCTGCGGTTCGGCGCGAATGGCGCTGCCGTCGGTCTTGGCACGCGCGGCAAAGGAACCATCTTCGGCGTTGAGCAGATGGACGACGCCCTCAAAGTCAGCCACGGCGACACGCCGCCCGAGCGCAATCGGCCGCGTCAGGCCGCGCATGAACAGCTTGTCCTGCTTCCAGACGCTGGCACCTGTATCGCGGGCGAAGGCGTGGACGCTGCCCTTGTCGTCGCTGGCATAGACGCGCTGGTCGTCCATGTCGATTCCCGCGCTGCTGGAAATGTCCCGGCTCCAGATCAGGTTGCCCGTACCGATGTCGAAGCAGGCGACACGCCCCTGGAATGCCGCGGCGCAGATCACGCGGCCCTGCACGACGGGCGAACTGGTCAGGTCGGCAACCCGTTCCAGTTCCGTCGCCCCCTTCGGCAAGGCGACGGCCACTTCCCAGATCGCCGCGCCGGTCTGGTTGTTGATTGCAATCAGCTTGCCGCCGGGAAACCCGGCAACCACGACCTTCTGGCCGAGCAGCACCCCGACATTGGATCGCAGGTTGAGCGTCGGCGCGGCCCTCTGGAACACCCAGCGGCGTTTGCCATCCGTGGCGTCCAGGCCGGCAATGCGCGAATCGCCGGAGCGAACCACCACCAGCCCCTCGCCGACGGCCGGTGCCGCCAGAACTTCCGAACTGACCCGCACCTTCCACAGCGCTTTGCCCGTTTCGGCGTCGAAGGCCAGCACCTCGCCTTTCGGCGTGCCGACCGCGACCAGCTTGCCGTCGGTGCCGACGCCACCGGAAAGTTTCTCGTCGGTGGCGATGCGCCAGACTTCGCGACCGCCGTCATAGCGCACGATGGTGCCATTGTGGCCCGCAGCGAACACGCTGTCCTCGACCACCGACGGCGTAAACACGAAATCGCCCGCCTTGCTCGCCGAACCCTGCCACGCCACCGGCAACTCCGCAGTCGCCGCGAACGGCACCAACTCGGCGGGCTTGACCTTCGAATCGCTGGAAAAGATCGAACAGCCGGCCAGCAGCATGGACGCACCGAGCAGCGCGAGTTGCGTCGCGGTCGTCCTCACTTGCCGCCCCCGAGCGCATCCAGTTTGACTTGCAGCACTTCGCGGTACGCCGCACGGACCCGCGCCTCGCTGCCGCCATCCTTGAGGATTGCGTCCAGTTTTGCCAGTGCCGACTCGTAGGCGGCGCGGGCTTCCGCGTTCTTGCCCTGGGCGATGAGGACATCGCCGCGCAGTTCGTTGAAGCGCGGCGCCAGCGAAGGCGCCGGCTCGGCGGCGAGACGCTGTAGCGCCTGGTCGTAAGCCTTGTCGTCGAGCAGCAGCGCGGCCAGCCGCAGGCGGGCCAGGTCGCGGACGCTGTCGTCCCCGGCATTGTCGACCGCCCAGGCGAGCTGTGCCTGCGCCGACTTGGCATCGCCGCCATCGGCCTGCGCCTTGGCCGACAGCAGGGCCGCCAGGCCCGCGTAGGCGGTGCCGGAATACTTGTCGATCAGCTCGCCGGTCAGCTCCCGCGCGCGCTTGGCATCCTGCTGCACGGTGGCAATCTGCACGCTGCCGTAAAGGACCGAGGCCTGTCCGGCCTGGTTGCGCTGCCACCAGTTCCAGGCCTGCCAGCCCAGCACGGCGATAGCCGCTGCCATCACCACCGCGGTGACGAGATTGCCGTACATCTTCCACCAGGTCTTCAGCTCGTCGAGCTGTTCCTGTTCTTCCAGGTCATAGGCTGCCATCGCTATCTTCCCTATTCAGCTATTCACATTCCGGTCCGAGAATTCGCTCGCCGATCATTTCGGCGAGGCCGTCGAAGGTGACACGGCATTGCTCGCCGCCATCGCGCAGCGGCTTGACCGTCACCTCGTTCGCCTGCGCCTCGTCGTCGCCGATGATCGCCGCCACCAGCGCGCCAGAGGCATCGGCGCGTTTCATTTGCGACTTGAAGCTGCCACCGCCGCAATGCAACTGCACGGCAAAGCCGACGTCGCGCAGATGCTCGGCCACCTTGAAGGCGTGGCGACCTGCCGCCTCACCCTGATGCACCACATACACATCGACCGTCGGCCGCTCGACGGCGTTGCCCTGGTCGGCCCACAGCGCCAGCAGGCGCTCCACACCCATGGCGAAGCCGCATGCGGGCGACGGTTTGCCGCCCAGTTGCTCGACCAGGCCGTCGTAACGACCGCCGGCGCAAACCGTGCCTTGAGCGCCCAACTGGTCGGTCACCCACTCGAACACGGTGAGATTGTAATAGTCGAGGCCACGCACCAGCCGCGGATTGATGCGATATGGCCGCCCCGCATCCTTGAGCAGTGACTGCACGCCCTCGAAATGCTTGAGCGAGGTTTCGCCGAGATAATCGATCAGCTTGGGCGCACCGTCGACCAGCGCCTGCATGGTCGGGTTCTTGGTGTCGAGGATGCGCAGCGGATTGGTATGCAGCCGGCGCTGGCCGTCCGCGTCGAGCTGGTCGCGATGCGTTTCCAGATAGGCGATCAGGTCGGTGCGATGGCGCGCGCGCTCGTCGGACTGGCCGAGCGAATTGATCTCCAGCTCGATGCCGGTGAGGCCGAGGTCGTCCCACAGCCGGCCGCTCATCAGTATCTGCTCGGCATCGACGTCCGGGCCGGCATAGCCGAGCGCCTCGACGCCGACCTGGTGGAACTGCCGATAACGGCCCTTCTGCGGCCGCTCGTGGCGGAACATCGGCCCCATGTACCAGAGCTTGCGCGGGCTGTCGTACAGGAGATTGTGCTGGAGCACTGCACGTACGCAGGAGGCCGTGCCTTCGGGCCGCAGCGTCAATTGCTCGCCGTTCAGGCTGTCGGTGAAGGAGTACATCTCCTTCTCGACGATGTCGGTGACTGCGCCGATGGCGCGCGCGAACAGCGGTGTCGGCTCGACCAGCGGCATGCGCACCGGCCGGTAGCCGTAGCCGCGCAGCCAGTCGCGCACCAGTTCCTCGAACTGTTCCCACAGTTCGGCTTCGTCGGGCAGGATGTCGTTCATCCCGCGGATCGCTTGCAGTGTCTGGCTCATTCCCTAGCTCCGCGGCGGATACTTGCGTGCCACGTAATCCTCGATGATCTGCTTGAACTCGGCGGTAATGGCTTCGCCGCGCAGCGTTGTCACGCGCTCACCGTCGACATAGACCGGCGCCACCGGTTCCTCGCCCGTACCGGGAAG
>JAEHDA010000340.1 GCA_016880655.1 Rhodocyclaceae bacterium | reverse complement strand
GAGGAAAAGTCAGCCGCGCTGACACGCCACGCCCTGCTGCGCGGCATGAAGGTCGACGGCAGCCTGGTGCGCTACCTGCTCGCGCACAGCCGGCGCGACCTCCCCTCGCTGATGGCGGTACTCGACAGCCTCGACCGCGCCACGCTGGAACAGCAACGACCGGCAACGCTGCCGCTGCTCAAGGAAGTCATGCAACTCCAATTCGAAGAAGACAATGAACCTCGTCCTGTTTGACCTGGATAACACCCTGCTCGCGGGCGACTCGGATTTCGAGTGGGCCCAGTTCCTGATTGCGAAGGGCGTGCTCGACAGGGAGGTACATGAGGCCCGCAATCAGCAGTTCTATGAGGACTACAAGGCCGGCACATTGGACATCCGCGCCTTCCTCGATTTCCAGCTCGCGCCGCTGTCGCGCCACCCACGCGCCGAACTCGACGCCTGGCACAAGGAATTCATGACCGCGCGCATCCGGCCGATCATCAGCGCCCCGGCCCGGGCGCTGGTGCGGCGCCACCTCGACGAGGGCAGCCTGTGCGCCATCGTCACCGCCACCAACAGCTTCGTCACCGGCCCGATCGCGCGCGAGTTCGGCATCCCGCATCTGGTGGCGACCGTACCGGCGCATGAGGACGGACGCTTCACCGGCAAGCCGCGCGGCACGCCCGCCTTCAAGGCCGGCAAGATCGAGCGCGTCGACGCCTGGCTGGAGGAATTGGGCGCCTGGTGGGGCGGCTTCGAGCAGACCTGGTTCTACAGCGATTCGCACAACGACCTGCCGCTGCTCTTGCGAGCGAGCCATCCGGTCGCCGTCGATCCCGACGACACGCTGCACGATCACGCCCGGCAGCGCGGTTGGCCGATCATGAGCCTGCGCGGCTAGGCCCCGCCTATCGGTTATCATGGCCGCCTTTTCCGATAGCCTATCCCGATGATCCGCAAGCTGTTCCGCCGTGTCTTCCTGCGCGGCGACCCCGTTCGCCGCAAGGCAGAGACCATTCCGGCGTCCAAGCACGGCATCCGCCGCGACCAGGTATCGCCCGGCGCGCGGCGCACCTGCGAAGCGCTACAGAAGCACGGCTTCAAGGCCTACGTGGTCGGCGGCGCGGTGCGCGACCTGATCGCCGGCATTCCGCCCAAGGACTACGACGTGGCCACCAACGCCACGCCTGACGAAGTGCGCGGCGTGTTCCGCCGTTCGCGCATCATCGGCCGCCGCTTCCAGATCGTGCACGTCATGCAGGGGCCGGAGACGCTGGAAGTCTCGACCTTCCGCGCCGCGCACGATGCCGATACGCTCAAGGACGAGCACGGCCGCGTGTTGCGCGACAACGTCTGGGGCAGCATCGAGGAAGACGCGGCGCGGCGCGACTTCACCATGAACGCGTTGTACTACGACCCGACCGACGAGGTCGTCCTCGACTTCCACAACGGCGTGCAGGACATCCAGCGCAAGACGCTGCGCATGATCGGCGACCCGCGCGCCCGCTATCGCGAGGACCCGGTACGCATGCTGCGCGCGGTGCGCCTGGCCGCCAAGCTGGACCTGCGCCTCGACCCGCAGGTGCAGGCGCCGATCCGCGACATGGCCGACCTGATCGACAACGTGCCCGCGGCGCGGCTGTTCGACGAGATGATGAAGTTGCTGTTCTCCGGCCACGCCGTCGACTGCATCAGGCGCCTGCGCGACGACGGCCTGCACCACGGCCTGCTGCCGCTGCTCGACGTCATCCTCGAACAACCGATGGGCGAGAAGTTCGTCATGCTCTCGCTCGCCAATACCGACGCACGGGTGCGCGCCGACAAGTCCGTTTCGCCCGGTTTCCTGTTCGCCACCCTGCTATGGCACGAAGTGCTGGCGAGCTGGGAGGTCCGCAAGAAGAACGGGGAGCCGCCGGTACCGGCCATGTTCGGCGCCATGGACGAGGTGCTCGACCTGCAAGCCGAGAAGCTCGCCATCACCAAGCGCATCGCCTCCGACATCAAGGACATCTGGCTGTTGCAGCCGCGCTTCGAGAAACGTGCCGGCCGCGCGCCGCAGCGCCTGATCGAGCAGCCGCGCTTCCGCGCCGCCTGGGACTTCCTGGTCCTGCGCGCCGAGAGCGGCGAGGCGCCGCAGGAACTGGCCGACTGGTGGGGCGACTTCCAGGACGCCAGCCACGAAGAGCGCGAAAAGATGCTGGTGCCCGACACCGACAAGAAACGCAAGCGGCGCTCGCGCGGCCGCGGACGCAAGGAAGGCGGCGCAAAAGTCAGTGATGGCGACACGCCATGATCCGCGCCTATGTGGCGCTGGGATCGAACCTGGGCAACCCGGTGCAGACAGTGGAAGACGCCATCGACGCCATGGCGGCGTTGCGCGGCTCGCTGCTGAAGGCGATCTCCTCGCTTTACCGCACCGCGCCCGTAGGCCTCAAACGCCAGCCCGATTTCATCAACGCCGTGGTCGCCATCGACACGCGGCTCGGCCCGCGCGATTTGCTCGACGAACTGTTCGCGCTCGAAGCCCGCTTCGGCCGGGTTCGTGATCCGGGCAGCGTCAGGAACGCGCCGCGCACGCTTGACCTTGACCTGCTGCTGCATGGCGATGCGGTCATCGACGACCCGGCGCTGACGCTGCCGCACCCGCGCATGCACGAGCGCGCCTTCGTGCTCGCGCCGCTGGCGGAGATCGCGCCCAATGTCGTCATCCCCGGCCGCGGCCCGGTCGGCAATCTTCTCGCCACTTGCGCCGGCCAGCGCATCCACGTAGTCACGCGGCCATGAACTTCCCGGCAATGCCCGTCGTCCTGCAAACGGCACTGCTGCTGGCGGCCTCGAACGTCTTCATGACCTTCGCCTGGTACGCGCACTTGAAGAATCTGAACGATCGGCCGTGGTGGATCGCCGCGCTCGCCTCGTGGGGCATCGCGCTGTTCGAGTATTTGATCCAGGTACCGGCCAACCGCATCGGTCATGCCGAACTCGACCTCGGCCAGTTGAAGATTCTCCAGGAAGCAATCACGCTGTCCATATTCGTGCCCTTCGCCGTGCTCTACATGGAGCAACCGCTCAAGCTTGACTACCTGTGGGCGGGCTTGTGTATTCTGGGCGCCGTTTACTTCATCTTCAGGGGTCCGTGATGACCTACCTTGCCTCCAGCAAAGCCGTCACCCTGCCCGAACTCGCGCGCATGAAGCGCGAGGACGAGAAGATCGTCATGCTCACCGGCTACGACGCCAGCTTCGCGGCGTTGGAGGATCGCTGCGGCGTGGATGTGATCCTGGTCGGCGATTCGCTCGGCAACGTGATTCAGGGCAAGACTTCGACCCTGCCCGTGACCATGGAGCACATGGTCTATCACACCGAATGTGTCGCCCACCAGGCGCTGCGGCCGATGGTGGTCGGCGACCTGCCCTTCGGCGCCTATCACGAGTCCAAGGAGCAGGCGATCCGCAATGCCGGCCGGCTGCTGGCCGTGGGTGCCGAGATGGTCAAGCTGGAAGGTGGCGCGGTGATGGCCGAGACCGTGCATTTCATGGTCGAGCGCGGCGTGCCGGTCTGCGCCCACATCGGCCTGACGCCGCAGTCGGTGCATGCACTGGGCGGTTACCGCGTCCAGGGCCGCGACGAGGCGGGCGCGGCGCGCATGAAGGCCGACGCCCTCGCGCTGGAACAGGCCGGCGCAGCACTGATGGTGCTGGAGATGGTGCCATCCGCCCTCGCCGCCGAGATCACCCGCTCGCTCACCGCCTGCGCCACCATCGGCATCGGCGCCGGGCCTGACTGCGACGGCCAGGTGCTGGTGCTCTACGACATGCTGGGCCTCTATCCGGGCAAGAAGGGCCGCTTCGTCAGGGACTTCATGGCCGAGGCGCAGAGCATCGAGGGCGCCGTCAAGGACTACGTGGAAGCCGTCAAGAACGGCTCCTTCCCCGCTCCCGAACACTGTTACTGACATGCATATCCACGAGACGATTGCCGGGCTGCGCGCCGCGCTGAAATCGGCCGGCCGGGTTGTGCTGGTGCCGACCATGGGCAACCTGCACGAGGGCCACATCGCCCTGATGACGCAAGCACGCGATCACGGCGACAGCGTCGTGGCGACCATCTTCGTCAATCGCCTGCAATTCCGGCCCGGCGAGGACTTCGAGAAGTACCCGCGCACCTTCCAGGCCGACTGCGAGAAGCTGACCGCCGCCGGCGTCGATCACCTGTTCGCTCCCGATGAAAGGGAAATGTACCCGCGCCCGCAGGGCTACCACGTGGTACCGCCAGCCGAGCAGGACAACGCGCTTGAAGGCGAATTCCGCCCCGGCCATTTCCAGGGCGTCGCCACGGTGGTCATGAAGCTGTTCCAGATCGCCCAACCGGACGTCGCCCTGTTCGGCAAGAAGGACTACCAGCAACTGATGGTGATCCGCAACATGGTCACCGACCTGAACCTGCCGATTGAAATCATTGGCGGCGAAACCGTCCGTGCACCGGACGGCCTGGCCCTGTCGTCGCGCAATGGCTACCTTTCCGCTCAGGAAAGGATGGAAGCGCCCCGGCTTGCCCGCACTATTACCAAGGTTGTAGAGGCGATCCGCACCGGGAACCCTGATTTCATCGGCCTGGAGCGGCAGGCCATGGCGGAACTGGCCGCTACAGGCTGGGTTCCGGACTATGTTGCAATACGGAAAAAACTTGATCTACAATTACCGTCCGCTCACGAATCCGGGTTGGTGGTGTTGGCCGCAGCGCGCCTCGGCAGCACGCGCCTCATCGACAACCTGGAAGTGTAGGGCACCGCGATGCGCTCAGGCCGGCGGTGTTCCAGCAGCGGAAAGGATGGGCCAACGCCCTTTTGAGTGTCGTTTCCTTTGCCTGAGAAAAGGAACCACCATGCAACGCATGATGCTGAAGTCCAAGCTCCACCGCGTCACCGTCACGCAGGCCGAACTGCATTACGAGGGTTCCTGCGCCATCGACGAGGACCTGCTCGACGCTGCCGACATCAAGGAATACCAGCAGATCGAGATCTGGAACGTCGACAACGGCGAGCGCTTCACCACCTACGCGATCAAGGCCGAACGCGGTTCCGGCACGATCTCGGTAAACGGCGCGGCCGCCCGCAAGGCCTCGCCCGGCGACCTGCTGATCATCGCCACCTTCGCCATGTACAACGAGATCGAACTGGCCAAGTTCGAGCCCGACCTCGTCTATGTGGATGCGAAGAATCGCATCACCCGCACCAGCCGCAAGATTCCGGTCCAGGCAGCGGCCTGACCGTTTCGGCCCCCGCCGCCTAGCGCGGCGGCGGTGCTTGCGCGTAGCATCGCGCCGATGAGTCGGCCGCTGCTTCCACAGG
This sequence comes from Rhodocyclaceae bacterium, assembly GCA_016880655.1. Classification (GTDB taxonomy): domain Bacteria; phylum Pseudomonadota; class Gammaproteobacteria; order Burkholderiales; family Rhodocyclaceae; genus Fen-999. The sequence continues at coordinate 4,266 of JAEHDA010000340.1, read as the reverse complement.
TTGAAGTCACCAACATCTCCCGGCAGGGCTTTTGGCTGCTGCTGCGGGATGAGGAGCTGTTCCTGCCGTTCGCGGAGTTTCCGTGGTTTCGCGATGTCCCGGTCAGCAAGATCCTGCACGTTCAGCTGCCCGCTTCAAACCACCTGTATTGGCCCGAGTTGGACCTCGACCTTGCGGTCGAGTCGATCCGGAATCCTGAGCGGTTCCCGTTGTTCAGCCGCAGCGGCGCCTGAGCCGTACCGCCACAACTGACTTTCCGAGCAGTGCCCGCATAGTGCCCTGAGCGGTCACTCGAATTGAGAAGCGAACACCAAGCACTTGCACCAGGAGGCCGACAATACGTCCGAGACCGCGTCAGTTGGCGAGGGCCGCTCCTGGCCGATTTCCACCTCAGGGTGGCGTGCCGCCACGGCTGACTTTCGCGGCGGCTGCGAACTCACTCAGATCAATCGCCTCAGTTCTTCCGCCAGCAGGCGCAGCCCCACCGCCTCGACGCCATCCCCGATCGGGTAACGTTCGTCGCCCGCATGGACCAGCAGGCGCCGGACGGGCTGGATGTCCTCGCAGGCCGAGTGGAAACCGCGCCGCGGGCGGGCGTTGGCGGCACGCTTGATTTCGATTGCCCAGAGGCCCTGCCTGGGAACTTCCAGCAGCAAATCGACTTCCGCACCATTGCTGCTGCGGTAGAAACCCGACATGGTATTGAACGGCGCGGCGTCGAGCAGGTTTTCCAGCGCAAAGCCTTCCCAACTGGCGCCAACCACGGGGTGACCGAGCAGGCTGTCGAAATTGCCGACGCCGAGCAGCGCGTGAACAAGGCCGCTATCGCGGATATAGACCTTGGGCGATTTGACCAGGCGCTTGCCCAGATTGCTGTGCCAGGGCAGCAAGCGCCGCACGAGCAATAGATCGACCAGCAGGTCGAGGTAGCGGTTCACGGTCTTGGTGTCCGCCATCAGGCTCTTGCCGAGTTGCGCGAGATTGAGCAATCCGCTCTGATGATGCGCCAACATGCTCCAGAACCGGCGTAGGGTTTCGGCCGGCAGGCGCGTGCCGTAGGCGGGGATGTCGCGTTCGAGATAGGTGTCGATCAGGTTCTGCCGCCAGCGCAGGCTTTGCCGGTCGTCCGGCGCCAGAAAGCTGTTTGGAAACCCCCCTCGCAGCCAGAGCCGGTTTTGGTGTTCGGGGCCGACTTCGGTTATCTGCAACGGCGGCAATTCCAGATACGCGATGCGGCCCGCGAGGCTTTCACCGGACTGGCGCAACAAGTCGCCGGAGGCCGATCCCAGCAGCAGAAAACGGCCGTGCGCGTACCCCTTACGCCGACCGCGATCGATCAATCCACGCAGGGGCTGGAACAGGTCGGGCAGGCGCTGGACTTCATCGAGGATAACCAGCTTGTCCTCGTGCTGGGCGAGATAGGCTTCAGGGTCGAGCAGTTTCGCCCGGTCGGCGGGACTTTCCAGATCGAGGTAGATGCTGGGCTGCCGCTGTGCCGCGATCATTTCCGCCAGCGTCGTCTTGCCTGTCTGGCGCGGACCGAGCAGCGCCACGGCCGGAAACTGGCCAAGAACTTCGAGCAAGCGCGGCGCAAGTTGGCGAGGAATCATATGCAAATCATACATCACATTCCATGATTTACATGGATAACAAGACCTACCGCGGCGGCGGTGCCCGGTCGATTCCGTTCAGCGTTGTTCCTGCCTTGAAGCCACGGCTGGCGAACCAGCCGGCGTTCATTTCCAGCGCGTAGCGCGCCGGCTTGGCCGCGCAGTGGTTGTTCTCGGTCTGCGGCTTCATTTCCTCGACGTTGATGATCCGGCCCTCGCCGTCGAGGAAGGCTACCGAAAGCGGCATCAGCGTGTTCTTCATCCACATGCAATGGCGGGCGTCGGCGTCAAAGACGAACAGCATGCCGCGCTGCACGGGCATGGACTTGCGCATCATCAGTCCGCGCATGCGCGATTCCTGCGTATTGACGACCTCGGCCTCGACGCGGTGCATGCCCGCGGTGAGTTCGATCATCGGCAAGCCTTGCGCGTGCAAAGTCAGCCATGGCGACACGCCGAGTAGCAGCAGGAGGATTCGCAAGCGCATCGGGCTGCTCCGGAGCATCAAAGGAAACGGTCCAGCAGCTTGCGGCTGGCGCGGTCGAGCGCCTGGATGTCGCGGACCAGGAATTGGATGCCGTTGGCATCGGCGATCAGGAGCGCGGTGCGGCCGAGTCGGCGAATGTCTTCCTCGCCCTTGAGCACCAGCGAAGTCGCACCGCGATCGGTCTCGACCGTCCAGGTGCTCGGCGTCGCAAAGCTGGAGACGCTGGCGATGCGTCGCACCTCGGGCATGAACTCGCGGCTGGCCAGCTCGGCTTCGACGAGGCTGCGCAGATCATCGGGCAATTCTGCGACGCGATCGAGCCAGGCGAGCTCCTTGCCGTCGGTGCTGACCAGCGCAACGCCCTCGTCGGCGGCGCTGATCGGGAAGGCTCGCACCGGCACGACACCTTCGGAGACGGTGCCGTCGGCGGCAGTGAACAGCAGGCGGCCGAAGGCGCTGCGGGAGAGACGGAAATCAGGCGCCGACATGTGTCTTCTCCGCAGTTGCGATCTGGGTCTCGGCCATTTCGGTATCGACGTTGCGGGCCTGCGCCTGGTAGAGCCGGTAGTAGTGGCCTTCGCGCGCCATCAGGTCGTCGTGCGGTCCCACTTCCACGATCTTGCCGCGGTCCATGACCACGAGTCGATCGGCCTTGCGCAGCGTGGACAGGCGGTGGGCGATGGCGATGGTGGTGCGGCCGCGCACCAGGTTGTCGAGCGCCTTCTGGATTTCCTTCTCCGTTTCCGTATCCACCGACGACGTGGCCTCGTCGAGGATCAGGATCTTTGGATCGATCAGCAGCGCGCGGGCGATCGAAATGCGCTGGCGCTCGCCGCCCGAGAGGCCCTGGCCGCGCTCGCCGACCAGCGAATCGTAGCCGTGCGGCAGGCGCAGGATGAACTCGTGGGCATGCGCGGCGCGCGCGGCGGCGACGATCTCGGCGCGAGACGCATCCGGCTTGCCGTAGGCGATGTTCTCGGCGATGGTGCCGAAGAACAGGAACGGCTCCTGCAACACGAGGCCGATGTGGCGGCGATACTCGGCGATGGGCACGGTGCGGATGTCGGCGCCTTCGATGCGGATCCCGCCTTCGGTGACGTCGTAGAAACGGCAGATCAGGTTCACCATGGTGCTCTTGCCGGAACCGCTGTGACCGACCAGGCCGATCATCTCGCCGGGTTCGATGCCGAGGCTGACGCCGCGGATCACGGCGCGATTGCCGTAGCGGAAACCGACGTCGCGCAGCTCGATGCGGCCGGTCACGTTCGACAGGTGCACGGGATTGACCGGCTCGGGCACGCTCGACACGTGGTCGAGGATGTCGAAGATGCGCTTGGCGCCGGCTGCCGCCTTCTGGGTCACCGAGACGATGCGACTCATGGATTCGAGCCGGGTGTAGAAACGGCTGATGTAGGCGAGGAAGGCGGTCAACACGCCGACGGTAATCATGTCGTGCGACACCTGCCAGATGCCGAAGGCCCACACCACCAGCAGGCCGATCTCGGTGAGCAGCGTCACGGTCGGCGAAAACAGCGACCAGGTCTTGTTCAAGCGGTCGTTGAGCGCCAGGTTGTGGCGATTGGCCTCGTGGAAGCGCTCGGCCTCGCGGCTTTCCTGGGCGAAGGCCTTGACGACGCGAATGCCGGGAATCACGTCGGCCAGCACGTTGGTCACTTCGGCCCAGACGCGGTCGACCTTCTCGAAACCGGTACGCAGGCGCTCGCGCACGACATGGATCATCCAGACGATCAGCGGCAGCGGCAGCAGCGTCACCAGCGCCAGCCATGGATTGATCGAGATCAGGATCACCGAGGTCATGCCGATCATCAGGATGTCGGTGGCGAAATCGAGCAGGTGCAGCGACAGGAAGACATTGATGCGGTCCGTCTCGGAGCCGATGCGCGCCATCAGGTCGCCGGTACGCTTGCCGCCGAAGTATTCGAGCGACAGGTTGAGCAGGTGCTCGAAGGTCGCCGTGCGCAGGTCGCGGCCGATGCGCTCCGACACCAGCGAGAGGATGTAGGTCCGGATCCAGCCCAGCGCCCAGGCCACCAATGCCGCGCCGAACAGGCCGCCGAGGTAGAGCGCGGCCAGGTCGACATCGATCGGCTTGCCGTTCTGGTACGGGATCAGGATCTCGTCCATCAGCGGCATGGTCAGGTAAGGGGG
>JAEHDA010000339.1 GCA_016880655.1 Rhodocyclaceae bacterium | reverse complement strand
GCCTGGCTCACGGATTCGAGGCGATCGACGCGCGAGAAGTCGCAGATCTTCGGCAGCCACTCGGGCGCCCACTTGCGGATGCCAGGGATCTGCGAGCCTTCCTCAGGCTGGCAGCCGACGATCTGTACCGCGGGATTCATTTCCTTGAGGTAGCGCGAGCAGCCCATGATGGTGCCGGTCGTGCCCATGCTGGAAACGAAGTGCGTGACCCGCCCGCCGGTGTCGCGCCAGATCTCCGGCCCGGTGCCTTCGTAATGCGCCTGGGGATTGTCGGGATTGGCGAACTGGTCGAGCATGACGCCGCGGCCCTCGCGCGCCATCCGCTCGGCGACATCGCGTGCGCCTTCCATGCTGGCGGCCTTGGGTGTCAGCACCAGTTCGGCGCCGAATGCGCGCATGGTCTGGCGCCGTTCGACACTCTGGTTCTCGGGCATCACCAGCACCATCTTGTAGCCGCGCACGGCCGCGGCCATGGCCAGCGCGATGCCGGTATTGCCGGAGGTAGCCTCGATCAGCGTATCGCCGGGCCTGACTTTGCCCCGCGCCTCGGCGCGCATGATCATCGACAGGGCCGGCCTGTCCTTCACCGAACCGGCCGGGTTGTTGCCTTCCAGTTTCGCCAGGACGACGTTGTTGCGTCCGGCATTGGCCTCGCCGGGGATGCGCTTCAGGCGCACCAGCGGCGTGTTGCCGACAAAGTCATCGAGGGTGCGGTAGTTCATGCGTCCTTCGCCAGCGATCGTTCGGGCACACATGTTACCGCAGCCCGACAGTCTGGCGACATGGCAACCGCGTGCTGCGCTTTCGCTATACTCCGCCCGTTCCAGCGTCATATGCCACCATCACCAAGGAGACTTGCCCGTGGGAATGACCAGCACCCAGGCCGCAACGGCCCGATCGACACCCGCCTCGCAATTGGTCCTGAACCATGCGATCGCCACCATCGCCAAGACCATCGACGAACGGATCCTCGCGCTGCCGGGCAGCCGCGACCGGCTGCTCCCGGCCATCCAGCATGCCATCACCTACTACCAGCACGCGATCGCGGCGATACCCGGCCCGATCCGGGTATCGGCGAGCCTGCACGGCTCGGAACCGATGCTCGCCGCCATGTTTCCCGCTCCGGAAGACGTTACCGTCGGCCTCGGTCGCAGCATCGCCGTGCGGAATTCGATCAACTGGTTCGTCGAGAACCGGCATGAGCGGGTCTTCGCCATCATGGGCACGCGCCTGCGACCGGGCAGTGCCAGCACCGGCCTGACCGACCACACCTTCCGCAGTCTGGCCGCCAGCGAACAGGACGCCCGCGAATGCCTGTGCGAGGCCGCGGTCACCAGTCTCGTGAGCGCTTTCGCATCCCGACTCAAGGAGCGGGAACGCGAATGGCGCCAATTGCATTCGGCTGGCAGTGAACTGACCACCGAGGCCGCCCTGAAGGCGCTGATCGAGTGGTTACGCGCACCCGAGGCGCAATTTCGCCTCAGCGCAAAGGAAGGACAGATGGCCGCACTGGCCGCTTCGGGCAGCCGCATGGTGCTGCCCCTGCTGTCAGGCTCCGATCGTCGCCACTGGCTGGTCTGCCTGGCGGAATTCTCGTTGCAGGAAGCACTCGGCGCCATCGGCACGACGCCGGCCGCGAACCGCTACATCCTGATCTGATCAGGCTTTGGCGAGGTAATTGACGTACTTCGTCACACCCTGCTCGACCGTGTCGAACGGCTCCCGGTAGCCCGCGGCGCGCAGCTTGCCGATGTCGGCCTCGGTATAGCTCTGATACTTGCCCTTGAGCGCCTCGGGGAAATCGATGTACTCGACGATGCCCTGACTCACCATCTCGGCCAATGACAATGCGGCCTTGCCCTCCAGCGCGCGGCAGGCGTTGACGGTCGAGGTTGCCACGTCGTTGAACGGCTGGGCGCGCCCGGACCCGAGATTGAAGATGCCGGACTTTTCGGGATGGTCGAGGAAGAACATGTTGACCTTGACGACATCGTCGATGAAGACGAAGTCGCGGCTCTGTTCGCCGTTGCCGTAACCGTCGCAGCCTTCGAACAGCTTGACCTTGCCGCTCTCGCGGTACTGGTTGAAGTGGTGGAAGGCCACCGACGCCATGCGGCCCTTGTGCTGTTCGCGCGGGCCATAGACGTTGAAATAGCGGAAACCGACCACCTGCGAACCGGCGTCAGGCAACCGTCTCCGGACCACTTGATCGAACAGGAACTTCGAGTAGCCATAGACGTTGAGCGGCCCCTCGTGCTCGCGCGACTCCTGGAACACGCGGCCGCCGCCATAGACCGAGGCGCTCGACGCGTACAGGAAGGACACCTCCTGGTCGAGGCAGAAATCGAGCAGGCTCAGCGTATAGCGGTAGTTGTTCTCCATCATGTAGCGGCCGTCGGTCTCCATGGTGTCGGAGCAGGCGCCCTCATGGAAGATGGTCTCGACGACGCCGTCGAACTGGCCGGCTTCGAGCAGGTCCAGGAACTCCTCCTTGCCTAGATAGTCGGCGATCTCGCAGTCGACCAGGTTCCGGAACTTGTCGGCCTTCTTCAGGTTGTCGACGGCGATGACGTCGCGGATGCCGCGCTCGTTGAGTGCCTTGACGATGTTGGCGCCGATGAATCCGGCGGCACCCGTGACGATGGTATACATGATTTAGCTCGCTCTCAGTTCATCCAGTGTGCACACCGCCGTGCCCAGCTTCCCGACCACCACGCCGGCGGCGCGATTGGCCAGCCGCATGGCGTCGGCCAGCCCGACGCCGCTGGCCATCATCACCGCCTGGGTTGCGATCACCGTGTCGCCGGCGCCGCTGACATCATAGACTTCCCGCGCCAGCGCCGGTTCGTCGACGACGCCGTCGCCGGTAAACAGGCTCATGCCTTCCTCGGAGCGCGTCAACAGCAGCGCACCGATGTCCAGTTCCTTCCGCAACTTGTCCGCACGCTGCTTCAGGTCGGCGTCGTCGCGCCAACGGCCGACCACTTCGCGCAGTTCGGCACGATTGGGCGTGATGACGCTGACGCCCGCATAACGGGCGTAGTCGTCGCCTTTCGGGTCGACCAGAACAGCCTTACCGGCTGCCCGGGCCGCGCGGATCATCGCCCCGATGTGCTTCAAGCCACCCTTGCCATAGTCCGACAGGATCACGACGTCGCAGTCGGCCAGACGCTGGGCAAACTCGGCCAGTTTTGCCTCGAGTACCTCGTGCGCGGGCGAATTCTCGAAGTCGATGCGCAGCAACTGCTGCTGGCGGCCGATCACGCGCAGCTTGACCGTCGTGTTGAGGTTCGCGTCCTCATGCAGGCTGGCATCGATGTCGGACGCGGCCAGCAGCCGGGCCAGTGTCTGGCCGGCTTCGTCGGCTCCGACCACCGAAAGCAATGCCACGCGCGCACCGAGCGCCGCGCAGTTGCGGGCGACGTTGGCGGCACCGCCCGGACGCTCCTCGACCCGTTCGACCTTCACCACCGGCACTGGCGCCTCCGGTGAAATCCGGCTGACGTCGCCGAACCAGTAGCGGTCCAGCATGACGTCCCCGACCACCAGGACGCGCGCGCGCGAGGTGTCGGGAATCCGCATCACTGCCGCCCGATGGCGTGATACTCCAG
>JAEHDA010000338.1 GCA_016880655.1 Rhodocyclaceae bacterium | reverse complement strand
CGCCGCTGTCGATGCCGCGCTTGAACCACTGCATGCGCTGCTCCGAGGTGCCGTGGGTGAAGGCGTCGGGGACGACATAACCGCGGCTCTGCTTCTGCAACCGGTCGTCGCCGATGGCCGAGGCGGCCGCCAGCGCTTCCTCGACATCACCCGATTCGAGAATCTGCCGCGCCTCGTTGGCCTGCGCCGCCCAGACGCCGGCCAGGCAATCGGCCTGAAGTTCCAGCCGGACCGACAACGCGTTTGCCTGCGCCTCGTTGCGCGCCGCTTGTTGCGCCGAATGCACCTTGTCGGAAATGCCGAGCAGATGCTGAACGTGATGGCCGACTTCGTGCGCAATCACGTAGGCCTGGGCAAAGTCGCCGGCGACCCGAAAGCGGCTTTTCATCTCCTGGAAAAAGGCCAGGTCGATATAGACCTTGCTGTCCAGCGGACAGTAGAACGGTCCCATCGCTGTCTGGCCGGTGCCGCAAGCCGTGGGTGTCGCCCCGGTGAACAACACCAGCTTGGGATCCTCATACCGCTTGCCGGCACGCTGGAACTGCGCCTGCCAAGTGCGCTCCGTCGAGCCGAGCACCTTGCTGACGAAGCGCGCCACCTCGTCATCCGCCGGCGGTGCGCCGGCCGGAGCCTCCAGGGCCTGGCCGCCACCCTGCATTTGCGTCGCAACGCCGATGACCGCGGCGGGATCGATGCCGAAGAAATAGCTGGCCGCGAGCGCCAGCAGAATCGTGCCGATGCCGACCCCGCCCGCCTTCATTGGCATGCCCCGGCCGCGCCGGTCCTCGACGTTCCCGCTTTCCTGTTCGTTATCCAGACGCATTGAGATACTCCGCCAGCAAAATATCGGCCATCAGCATATCAGCCGCCCTGACCGATGGAACGCAACTGGTCCTCGATCCGTTTGACGCAGAACGGGTGGTTCCGCCATTCCGGCTTGCCGCAGGCCCGTGCTTCGCAAAGCCCGCGGCCAAATACATTGCCTTCACCTGCGCACAGTTCCTGGGGCGACGACGGCCCCTTGGGCACTGCCGCCGCCTCGCGCGCCCTGGCGGCCTCCCTCTCTGCTGCCGCCGCGGCTTCCTGCTCGGCGCGTTGCCGGGCGGCTGCATCCTGCTGTAGGCGCCGCTCGCGCTCCTGCTGCGCCGCCAGCGCGGCCTGTTCGGCTTCGCGTGCCTTGCGGAGCCGGTCGGCCTTGCGTTGCGATTCCTTCTCGGCGCCGAGAACGGCCTTCTCGTACATCGCCGTGCGCCGATCCTCGGCAGCGGCCATCGCCGCCAGCCGGTCTTCGTGTTCGGTAGTGCCTGTCACCGGCCGCTCCTCGGTCCTGGCGGATTCGGCCGATGCCGGGATCGCCTTCCGGACTTGCCCGTTGGCCGATCGCGAAGAACTGTCGGGTGCCAGGACCACGTAGAGGGCAAATGCAATGCCGACCACCAGGATCCCGATGCCGGCGACCGATGCCACCGACCAGGATCGGCGCGGGGACCGGGATTGGGCGTTGGCCGCCGAAGTGCCGGTCCGCACGGTCATGCCCGGCGATACCGTCTCATCCCAGTCGAGGGAGTCGATCTTGGCCAGCAGATCGGACGAACTCAAGCCGCTGGCCGCAGCCACCCGCTTGCTGCCGGTGGTCGACGACGAACGGGAACCGGGGCGACGGTTCGTGCGGCTGCGGGAATCAGTGCCTGACGGTGAGTGCTTCACGGCTTCGATGATGAGTGCCCTCGACATCAACCGTGCGGATTATCCACCGCAATTGGCCAATCTGGCCATTCCCCCATTCTGGATTCGTCGAGGCCGCCTTACCGGAAGGCGATGATCGGCTGGTCGACCGCCAGCGATTCGCCGGCATTCGCCAGCAACTTGTCGACCACGCAATCCCGCTCCGCCTTGAGAATGTTCTCCATCTTCATCGCCTCGATCTTGGCCAGCACCTCGCCGGCCTTGACGTCCTGGCCCGCCCGAACGGCGACCTGTGTCAGCAGCCCCGGCATCGGCGAGAGCAGGAACTTCGACATGTCGGGCGGCGCCTTGTGCGGCATCAGCGCCTGCAGGTGCGCCGCACGGGCGGTCATCACCATCAGGTCCATTTGCGTGCCCCAGTGGGACAGCCGGTACTTGAGGCCGCGCCGTTCGACCTGCATGCAGAAGGGTTCGTCGTTGATCGTCCCTTGATACAGGATCTGGCCGAACTGCCAGTCGCTGCGGATCTCGTACCGGTCTCCCGCAAACGTCACGTCCCAACCGCCCACGGCGGCTTCGACGGTCACCTCGTGATCGGCACCGTCATCGAGGCGGACAACGAACTCCGAGCCGGGCTTGAACTCGTGGCCGGGCATCTGGCCGCTGATGCTGGCATTGCGCATCAGATACTGGCGGTGCACTGCCGCAGCGACGGTAACCAGCACGGCCGGATCGTCGTGCGGCACGTCGGCCGCATTGAAGCCCTTCGGGTATTCCTCGGCAATCAAACCGGTATTGAAGTTGCCTGAAACGAAGCGCGGATGCTGCATCAACGCCGCCTGGAAGGCGATGTTGCTGGCAACGCCACGGATCACGAAGGCATTCAGCGCGTCGCGCATCCGGATGATCGCCTGGTCGCGTGTCGAGCCGTGCACGATCAGCTTGGCAATCATCGAATCGTAGTACATCGAGATTTCGCCACCTTCGTACACCCCGGTGTCGACGCGCACCGCGCCGGGCACCGCCGTCGGCAGCGCGTACTTCACCAGGCGCCCGGTCGAAGGCAGGAAGTTGCGGAAGGGATCCTCGGCATTGATGCGGCACTCCATGGCCCAGCCGTTGAGCGGAATGTCCTTCTGCGCGAACGGCAGCTTCTCGCCCGCGGCGACGCGGATCATCAGTTCCACCAGGTCGTAGCCGGTGATCATCTCCGTCACCGGGTGCTCGACCTGGAGGCGGGTGTTCATTTCCAGGAAGTAGAAGGCCTTGTCCTTGCCGCCGACCACGAACTCGACCGTGCCGGCCGACTGGTAATTGACCGCCCTGGCCAGCGCGACCGCCTGTTCTCCCATTGCCTTGCGGGTGGCCGGATCGAGGAAGGGCGACGGTGCTTCTTCGATGACCTTCTGGTGGCGGCGCTGGATCGAGCATTCGCGTTCGTGCAGGTAAACGCAGTTGCCATGACCGTCGCCGAGCACCTGGATCTCGATGTGGCGCGGCTCCTCGACATACTTCTCGATGAAGATGCGGTCGTCGCCGAAGGCATTCTTCGCCTCGGTCTTGCACGACGCGAAGCCTTCGTGGGCCTCCTGGTCGTTGAACGCCACGCGCAGGCCCTTGCCGCCACCGCCTGCCGAGGCCTTGATCATCACCGGATAGCCGATGCCCCTGGCGATCTCGACCGCCTGCTCCGGCGTATCGATGGCGTCGTTGTAGCCGGGAATGACGTTGACCTTCGCTTTCAGCGCCAGCTTCTTGGAGGCGATCTTGTCGCCCATGGCCGCGACCGAATAGTGCTTCGGGCCGATGAAGACGATGCCGTGCTCTTCCAGCGTGCGCGAGAACGCCTCGTTTTCCGACAGGAAGCCGTAGCCCGGATGCACCGCTTGGGCGCCGGTCTGCTTGCAGGCGGCGATGATCTTGTCGGCGACCAGATAGGACTCCTTGGACGGCGCCGGGCCGATGCAGACCGCCTCGTCGGCCATCTCGACGTGCATGGCGTCCTTGTCGGCTTCGGAATAGACGGCGACGGTCGTGATGCCCATCTTGTGGGCGGTCTTCATGACGCGGCAGGCGATTTCCCCGCGGTTGGCGATCAGGATTTTCTTGAACATGTTCCTATCCTCAGAGCGGGATGTTGCCGTGCTTGCGCCACGGGTTCGTAATGGCCTTGTTCCGCAGCATCACCAGCGAGCGGCAGATGCGCTTTCTGGTCTCGTGCGGCTGGATGACGTCGTCGATGAAGCCGCGCGCGCCGGCGACGAAGGGATTGGCGAACTTGGCCTTGTACTCGGCCTCGCGTGCCGCCACCTTGGCCGGATCGCCCTTTTCCTCGCGGAAGATGATCTCGACCGCGCCCTTCGGCCCCATCACCGCGATCTCGGCGGAAGGCCAGGCAAAGTTCACGTCGCCGCGCAGGTGCTTCGAGGCCATGACGTCGTAGGCGCCGCCGTAAGCCTTGCGCGTGATCACGGTGACCTTCGGCACCGTGCATTCGGCGTAGGCGTACAGCAGCTTGGCGCCGTGCTTGATGATGCCGCTGTATTCCTGCGCCGTGCCGGGCATGAAGCCCGGCACATCGACGAAGGTGACGATCGGGATGTTGAAGGCGTCGCAAAAGCGCACGAAGCGGCCCGCCTTGATCGACGACTTGATGTCCAGGCAGCCGGCCAGCACCATCGGCTGGTTGGCGACGATGCCGATCGTCTGTCCTTCCATTCGCGCGAAGCCGATCACGATGTTCCTGGCATGGTCCGGCTGGATTTCGAAGAAGTCGCCGTCATCCACCGTCTTCAGGATCAGTTCCTTGATGTCGTAGGGCTTGTTCGGATTGTCCGGCACCAGCGTGTCGAGGCTGAAGTTGGGGCGCTCGGCCGGATCGGCGCTCGGCCGGATCGGCGGTTTTTCCTTGTTGTTGAGCGGCAGGTAGTTGAAGAAGCGGCGCAACATCAAGAGCGCATCGACGTCGTTCTCGAAGGCGAGGTCGGCGACGCCCGACTTGCTGGTGTGCGTTACCGCGCCGCCGAGTTCCTCGGCCGTCACTTCCTCGTGGGTCACGGTCTTCACCACTTCCGGACCAGTGACGAACATGTAGGAGCTGTCCTTGACCATGAAGATGAAGTCGGTCATCGCCGGCGAATAGACCGCGCCCCCTGCGCAGGGGCCCATGATCATGGAGATCTGCGGGATCACGCCCGAGGCCATTGCGTTGCGCTGGAACACCTCGGCGTAGCCGCCGAGCGCCGCGACGCCCTCCTGGATGCGCGCGCCGCCCGAGTCGTTGAGGCCGATCACCGGCGCTCCGACCTGCAT
>JAEHDA010000337.1 GCA_016880655.1 Rhodocyclaceae bacterium | reverse complement strand
GGCAAGGAGAAGTTGCGGCTCTGGCCGTTCCCGCACTAACCAACGAAGCAGGAGGAGACGAAATGAAAGTACGCAAGCTGATGATGACCGCCGCCCTGGCGGTAATGCTGTCGGCCCCGGTGATGGCGGCGGACCAGTTCTTCCCGGTGCTGGTCTACCGCACCGGCGCCTACGCTCCGAATGGCACGCCCTGGGCCAACGGCTACGTCGACTACCTCAAGCTGGTCAACGCCAAGGGCGGCATCAACGGCGTCAAGCTGACTTTCGAGGAATGCGAGTTCGGCTATGCCACCGACCGCGGCGTGGAATGCTATGAGCGCCTGAAGGGCAAGAGCGGGGGAGCCACGTTGGTCCAGCCGCTGTCGACGGGCGTCACCTTCGCGCTGACCGAGAAGGCCTCGGTCGACAAGATCCCGCTGATCACGGCCGGCTACGGGCGCAGCGAGTCGGCCAACGGCGCAGTGTTCACTTGGAATTTCCCGCTGCTCGGCACCTACTGGGTCGGTGCCGACGTGGCCATCCAGCACATCGGCAAGAAGGAAGGTGGCCTCGACAAGCTGAAGGGCAAGAAGATCGCGCTGGTCTATCACGACAGCCCGTACGGCAAGGAGCCGATCCCGCTCCTTCAGGAGCGCGCCAAGATGCACGGCTTCGACGTGATGCTGCTGCCGGTTGCGCATCCGGGCGTCGAGCAGAAGGCCACCTGGTTGCAGATCCGCCAGAACAAGCCGGACTACGTGCTGCTCTGGGGCTGGGGCGTGATGAACTCGACCTCGCTGAAGGAAGCGCAGGCGACCGGTTATCCGCGCGACAAGATGTACGGCATCTGGTGGGCCGGCGCCGAGCCGGATGTGAAGGACGTCGGCGAGGGCGCCAAGGGCTACAACGCGATGACGCTGCAGCACGGCGCCGAGCCGAACTCGAAGGTGGTCAAGGACATGCTTGCCATGGTGCATGCCAAGGGCCAGGGCACGGGACCGAAGGAGGAAGTCGGCTCGGTGCTCTACATGCGCGGCCTGCTGTCGGCCATGCTCGGCGTCGAAGGCGTGCGCAAGGCGCAGGAACGCTATGGCAAGGGCAAGACCATGACCGGTGAGCAGGTGCGCTGGGGCCTGGAGAACCTCAACCTCGACCAGAAGACGCTCGACGGCATGGGCTTCGCCGGCGTGATGCGGCCGGTGCAGACCTCCTGCCTCGACCACATGGGTTCGTCGTGGGTGCGCGTGCACACCTGGGATGGCGCCAAGTGGAACTTCTCGTCCGACTGGTACCAGGCCGACGAAAAGGTGCTGCGGCCGATGGTGATGCTGGCTTCCGGCAGGTATGCCGAGGAGAAGAAGCTGAAGCCGCGCACGCCGGAAGAGTGCAAGCAGTAGGCGTCCAGGGGGCCGCGCGAGCGGCCCCGTTCACCACCGAGAAGGCCATGGCCGATACGCTACTCAACGTCAACAGCATCGAGGTGATCTACAACCACGTGATCCTGGTGCTGAAGGGCGTCTCGTTTGCCGTTCCCGAGGGCGGCATCGTCGCGCTGCTGGGCGGCAACGGCGCGGGCAAGACGACGACGCTGCGTGCGGTCAGCAACCTGCTGGCGGGCGAGCGCGGCGCGGTGACCAAGGGCAGCATCGAATTGCGTGGCGAGCGCATCGAGGCGCTGACGCCGGCCGAACTGGTCAAGCGCGGCGTGATCCAGGTGATGGAAGGCCGGCACTGCTTCGGCCACCTGACCATCGAGGAGAACCTGCTGACGGGTTCCTACACGCGGCGCGACGGCAAGGCCGCCGTCGCCCAAACGCTGGAGAAGGTCTACGCCTACTTCCCGCGCCTGAAGACACGCCGCACCAGCCAGGCCGCCTACACCTCGGGCGGCGAGCAGCAGATGACGGCAATCGGCCGGGCGCTGATGGCCAACCCGAAGATGGTGCTGCTCGACGAGCCGTCGATGGGCCTGGCGCCGCAGATCGTCGACGAGGTGTTCGGCATCGTCAAGGATCTCAACCAGCGCGAAGGCGTGACGTTCCTGCTGGCCGAGCAGAACACGAATATGGCCCTGCGCTACGCCGATTTCGGCTACATCCTGGAGAACGGCCGCGTGGTGATGGAAGGCGCGGCTGCGGACCTGCGCAACAACGAAGACGTCAAGGAGTTCTACCTCGGCCTCTCCTCGCAGGGACGCAAGAGCTTCCGCGAGATCAAGCACTACCGTCGTCGCAAACGGTGGCTGGCATGAGCGTCGATTGCTTCGAATCCGGCGAGGCACGGAATCCGGCCGAGCGCGAGCGCGACCTGTTCGCGCGCCTGCCGGTGCAGATCGCCCACGCGAAAAGTCAGTCGTGGTACTACGCCGATGCGCTGGCGAAGATCGATCCGGCTGCGATCGTTTCGCGTGCAGCGCTGGCGCACCTGCCGGTGCTGCGCAAGCACCAGTTGATCGATATCCAGAAGTCGCGCCCGCCGTTGGGAGGGCTGGAAGGAACGAAGCTGGCGGGGCTTGCGCAGGTGTTCGCTTCGCCCGGCCCGATCTACGAGGCCGAGGGGCGGGAGGAGGACAACTGGCGCTTCGCGCGCGGCATGTACGCGGCCGGCTTTCGTCCCGGCGAGCTGGTTTACAACACCTTCTCCTACCACTTCACGCCCGGCGGCTTCATGGCCCACGGCGGGGCGAGGAAGCTGGGCTGTCCGGTGTTCGCGGCGGGTGTCGGCCAGAGCGAACTACAGGTACAGGCGATCCAGGCGTTGCGGCCGCCCGGCTATGTCGGCACGCCGTCGTTCCTCAAGATCCTGATCGAGAAGGCCGACGAAACGGGCGCCGACATCTCGTCGCTGAAGAAAGCGCTGGTGTCGGGCGAGGCGCTGTTCCCGGCGCAAAAGCAGTTGTTCGCCGCGCGCGGCATCGCCGTCTATCAGGCGTTCGCTACCGCGGACCTGGGCATGATCGCCTTCGAGACGTCGGCGCGAGAGGGGCTGGTGCTCGACGAGGACCTGATCCTGGAAATCGTTCGCCCGGGCACCGGCGATCCGGTACCGGAAGGCGAAGTCGGCGAGATGGTCGTCACCACCTTCAATCCGCATTACCCGCTGGTGCGCTTCGGCACCGGCGACATGACGGCGATCCTGCCCGGCGCATCGCCGTGCGGCCGCACCAACACGCGCATTCGCGGCTGGATGGGGCGTGCCGACCAGACCACCAAGGTCAAGGGCATGTTCGTGCATCCCGAGCAGGTGGCGGCGGTAATCAGGCGTCACCCCGCGATCGGCCGAGCGCGGCTGGTGGTCGCCAACCCGGACGGCACCGACGTGATGACCCTGCATTGCGAAGCGGCCGCCTTCGACGGACTCCAGGCGGCAGTCGCCGACAGCATTCGCGACGTCACGAAGCTGCGTGGCGAGGTTGCCTTCGTCGCGCCGGGCAGCCTGCCGAACGACGGCAAAGTGATCAGCGACGAGCGCAAGTACGACTGAACGTCGACCGCGGCAGCCGGCGCAAAAGTCAGCCGCGGTGGCACGCCAGGTCATTCGACATGCTATAAGTCACGCATGCAAACCGCCCTCGCGCTGCTGCCGGATTTCCTGCTGATCCTGCTCGGCCAGGCGCTGCGCCGCTGGCTGCACCTGGGCGACCATTTCTGGACCGGACTGGAGAAGCTGGTCTATTTCGTCCTCTTCCCCGCACTGCTGTTCAATTCGATCGCGCGGACGAGCCTGGCCTGGGGAGAGGCGGCGCCGCTGCTGCTGGTCGGACTATTGACCATGATGACCGGCATGGCGCTGGGCGCCGCCGCGCGCTGGCTGTTTCCGATTTCGCCTGCCTCGTTCGCTTCGCAATTCCAGTGCGCCTTCCGCTTCAACACCTATATCGGACTGGCCGTAGCGGCCAAGCTCCACGGCGCGGCGGGCATTGCGGCCATGGGCCTGCTCTCTGGGGCGATGGTGCCGCCCGCGAACATTGCGGCGGTCGGCATGCTGGCCCGCCATGGCAACGTCAGCGTGTGGCGCGAGCTGGCCAGGAATCCGCTGGTGCTCGCGACCCTGGCCGGCCTGCTGTGGAATTTGTCCGGCCTCGCGCTGCCGGGGCCGGCGGGGCAATTCCTGGGACGTCTGGCGGAAGCCGCGATTGCGTTGGGCCTGCTGGCAGTGGGAGCGGCGTTGAAGCTCGATGGCCGGCCGGGCGGCGGCTACGGCGCGGGCGCCTGGTTCCTGGCGGTGAAGCTTCTGGCACTGCCGATTGCGGCGCTCGGGCTCGCGCGACTGATGGGGCTGTCCGGTCTTTACTTCGACGTGGCGCTGGCCTTCGCCGCGCTGCCGACGGCGAGTTCTGCTTACATCCTGGCGCAGCGCATGGGCGGCGACGGCCGCAGCGTCGCATGGCTGATTTCGGTCAGCACGCTG
>JAEHDA010000336.1 GCA_016880655.1 Rhodocyclaceae bacterium | reverse complement strand
CGGCGGCGACACGGTCAACGAAATGGGGCTCGAACGGCTGCGCTATGCAGCCCGGCTGGCGCGGGAGACCGGTCTCCCGATTGCCATCGCCGGCGGCGCCCCGATGGGCGGACGACCGGAGGGGGAAACCATGCGCGAAGCCCTGCAAGGCGATCTCGGCACGACGGCCCGCTGGGTCGAAACTGCCTCGCGCGACACGGCCGAAAATGCTGCGTATCTCGCGCCGGTCCTGAAGCAGGCGGGAATCGCACGCATCGCCCTCGTCACCCACGCATGGCACATGCCCCGGGCCCGCCGGGCGTTCGAACGCCAAGGGCTGGAAGTCCTGCCGGCCCCGACCCGCTTCACCCCTGCGGCGCCGAACGGCATCGAACTATGGCTGCCGAACGCCGGGGCGCTGAAAAACAGCCAGGTCGCCCTGCACGAATGGCTGGGGCGGCTCGCGGCGAGCATCGCGGAGGCGGCCGCTCAGTAGGCGTGCTGGTCGCGCAGCACCACGAACAGCGTCTTGACGACGATGTAGAGGTCGAGCCGCAGCGACCAGTTACGCAGGTATTCGAGGTCGTGTTCGATGCGCGCCTGCATCTTGTCCAGCGTCTCGGTCTCGCCGCGCAGGCCGTTGACCTGCGCCCAGCCGGTGATCCCGGGCCTGACCTTGTGGCGCACCATGTAGCCCTTGATCATCTTGCGGTACATCTCGTTGTGGGCCACCGCATGCGGACGCGGCCCGACCATGCTCATCCGTCCCTGTAGCACGTTGACGAGCTGCGGCAGCTCGTCGAGCGAGGTCTTGCGCAGGAAGGCGCCGAACGGCGTCAGGCGGCTGTCGCCCTTCTGCGCCTGCCGGATCTCGCCGCCATCCTCGCAGACGGTCATCGAGCGGAACTTGTAGACCGTGATTTCAACGCCGTCCAGCCCGTAGCGCCGCTGCCGGAAAATCACCGGACCGGGCGAACTCAGCTTGACGCCGATGGCGATCAAGGCCAGCAGCGGCGCCAACAGCGCAAGAATCAGCACCGACAGCACGATGTCGCTGGCCCGCTTGACGAAGCCGCTGACCCCGGCGAACGGCGACTCGCAGACGGCCACCACCGGAATGTCTTCCACCGTGTCCATGCGTCCCTGGATCAGGTCGGTAACGAAGAAGTCCGGCACGAAGTAGATCGATGCGGTGGTGTCACGAAGCTCGTCGAGCACCTTGAGGATGCGCCCCTGCGTGGTCATCGGCAGCGACAGATAGATGACCTGGACGCCGGTGCGGCGGACGAAGCCGGGCAGCTCGGCGAGATTGCCCAGCAACGGCAACGGGCTGTAGTCCGGCAGCCGGTCGGCGTGGCGATCGTCGAAAAAACCGATCACCCGGATACCGGCCACGCGATTGCCGGCAACGCGCGCCGCGAGCGACAGACCCTGCTCGTTGACGCCCGCGATCACCGACCGCCGCTCGCCGCCGGAGAGCGTGATCAACACCGGCGCCGCCAGACGCAGGGCGAAGCGCGCCGCCAGCTGGCAGAGCGGCCCCAGCCACAGCCAGTTGGCCAGCACGTAGGGATCGAAATCGCGCAGCAGATGCGCCGCGTAGCCGAACAGCGCCAGCAGTGCGGCAATGATTGTCCACCCCGAGATCACGCGCCAGACCAGCCGCAGCGGCGAAGCCCGCAGATAGCTCGGCCCCGGGAACGTCATCGAGAACACCACCAGGCCGAGGATCAGGTAGGGATTCGACAGCTCGACCTCGAAGTACAGCACCAGTCCCCAAAGGCTGCCGATCAGCATCAGCGGGTCGAGGAAGGATTCCAGGAATTCGATCGGCCGCTCCCCGGCGACCGGCATCTGGAAGGCCCGCTTCAGGGCATTGGCGCCACGGCCGCCCGGACTGGTCCGGCTGCGCGTGATATGCGGCAGCATCGGTCAGCGGCCAGCCGACGGTCGGCGACGCCCCCCGTCTTCCAGCTTTGCGACGGCCTGGGCGCGGTTCAGCACATCCATCTTGCGATAGATCCTCTGCAGGTGGTTCTTCACCGTAAAGGCGCTGATATTCAGGATCTGGCCGATCTCCTCGTTGGTCTTGCCCATCCGCACCCAATCGAGAATTTCCAGCTCACGCGCCGACAGCGCGAAATTCTGGCCGACCAGCGGAACGCTGGTGCTGCTGTCATCGTCGAGCGAAACGACTCGGCGGCACGCAAAGTCGATCTGCGGCAGCAGCATCGCGAACATGCGCCGCTCCCGGTCGCCCAGGATCGGCTCGGGATGCATCAGCAGATAAAGGGCATCCTGCCCGGTCCGTCCGTCACGCAGCCCGTGCGCCAGCATCGTGCCGGCCCCGGCGAACATCGGCGCCACCGGGCATTGGCACTTGGCGGGCACCAGCAGCGAACCCAGTTCGCCCGCCAGCGTAAGCAGTTGGTAACCGTTGCGCTTCCAGCGGCCATACAACTCGGACGCCACCGACCGAAAACCGCAACCGATGCAATTGGAAGCACGAACCTTCGGCAGCGGCGAGACCATGTCGATCGCGACATTGCCGGACTCGAAATTCCCCACCATGGCAACGAAGATCTCGTGCGGCAGGAAGTGCTGGAACTCACCCTGCAACCACAGAAACAGCTGGAAATGGCGATCGATGACCAGCGATTCCTGGACGATGCGCAGGAATCGTTCGCGATCCGATACTGAAAGGTCATTGACGGCCGGCACTGGGCGGCTCCCGGTTCGACGCGAAGGTGTGGGTTGGTATGACAATTGTGCCACCAGAATGCTCCAACTAAGGACAAGAGGCGATGATCAGCAAAAAAATGTTAGAGTAAAGCTCAATTTTGGCAAATGCGTCCCCGCAGTCTGGGGGCATAATTCTGCCTGCAATTTCTGTCGCACCAAGACGACGTCAAGCCCTGAAGCCCATGGATACGGCCAACGACAATCTCTTCCCGGAACTGGAAAACCTCGGTGCAGCCACCGGCTTCATCGACGAGATCTTCGGAATAATGGAACACATTCCGTTGTTCGGCGAATTCGACCTGGCGGAAGTCGAGCAGCTTTCTGCGTACATGGAGTGCTTCGGCGCGCCCGGCGGCGCCACGCTGCTACAGGAGGGCAGGGAAGGCGACTACCTCCTCCTGATCCT
Organism: Rhodocyclaceae bacterium; assembly: GCA_016880655.1. Lineage (GTDB taxonomy): Bacteria > Pseudomonadota > Gammaproteobacteria > Burkholderiales > Rhodocyclaceae > Fen-999. The sequence goes on along the minus strand of JAEHDA010000336.1, from coordinate 8,768 downwards.
CACCGGCAGCGTCGACGTCTACAAGTCCATGGCCGGCCAGGGCAGCAAGCTCATGGCCACCGTCGGCCCGGGCGCCATCGTCGGCGAGATGTCGCTGGTCGACGGCCAGAAGCGCAACGCCAGTTGCGTCACCCGCGAGCCGACCGACTTTGCGGTACTGCGCCGCGGCCCGCTCAACGTCATGCTCGGTCGCAACCCCGCGCTGGGCGCCCGCTTCCTGCTGGTGCTGCTCACCGAAATGACGCGCCGCCTGCGCGAAGCCAACCAGCGCGTACTGCCCTTCATCGCCCCTTCCACGGTCTGAGGACCACAATGACCCGTCACCGCCAGTTTCCGCCCGCGCCGATCGTCGCCGCGGGCCTGGGCCTCCTTGTGGCCAGCCTGCCCGCGCTCGCCGACGACCAGGACACGCTCAACGTCCAGCTCACCGAATCCTTCGCCCGGGACAACAACCTGTTCCGCCTGCCCGACGGGGTGAGCCCGGCTTCGGTGGGGCTCGGCAAGTCTGATCGCAGCGATACCATCCGCACCGATTCCGTCTCGCTCACCGCCGACAAGCGCTATTCGCTGCAACGCTTCCACCTCGGCGCCCGCTTCGACAACTACCACTACAGCAACTACGACTTTCTCGACCACAACACCAAGAACATCGACGGTCGCTGGAACTGGTCGCTGACGCCCCACATCACCGGCCTGCTCGCCGCCGAGCGCACCCAGGCGCTCAACAACTTCGCCGACTACCAGAACTACGTGCGCAGCGTCCGTACCACGGACACCGTGCGCGCCAACGGCGAGTTCGGCAGCATCGGCGCGCTCCGCCTGATCGCCGGAGTCGCCCAGAGCAAGACCACCAGCTCCGAGCCCATCCAGCAGGAGTGGGATACCAGAACCCGCAGCGCCGAGGCCGGCGTGCGCTACCTCACCGGCGCGGAAAATTCGATCGGCTACGTGTATCGCGAGAACCGCGTCGACTGGCTGAACCGCCCCCTCGACGCCGTCAATCTCTACGACACCGAAGCGCGGCAGGCCGACCATGAGATCTTCGGTCGCTGGAACATCGCCGCCCAAGCCGCCATCGACGGCGCAATCGCCCGCATCAAGCGCAGCCACGACCACTTCGCCGAGCGCGACTACAGCGGCACCAGCGCCCGCCTCAACATCAACTGGCTGCCCGATGCGCAAATCCGCGTCGTCGCCTTCGCCAAGCGCGAATACGGTTCCTGGTGGAGCAACGTCGCCAGCTACACGGTCACCGACAGCTTCGGCATCGTCCCGAGCTGGCAGGTCACCTCGAAGGTCACCCTGTATGCGCGGGTCGAGCAATCGGAGCGCGAATTCCTCGGACCGGTCGTCGCGACCACGGCCGACCCGCGCCTCGACAAGCTCACCTCGTCGCAGCTCGGCCTCGACTGGGAACCGTTGCGTAACTTCCTGGTCGGCGGCGCAGTCCAGAAGAGCCGCCGCAGCTCCAACCTCCCCGGGCTCGGTTTCACCGATACCACCACATCCGTCAAGGCTCAGCTCAAGTTCTGATATGCCTTTCGACATATGTCGTTGTACTTAGCTCGATCGGACTATTGCCATTGCCTTTCGGTTGATTAACATCGAGGCAACCAGAAATGGGCTGCCCGGGTTCATGCGTCGGGGGCCCGCACGAACAGTCAATCGAGCGAAGGAAGCGCAATGAACAACCCGACTTCACTGAAAAAATCCGGACTCGCCCTCGGCATCGCCCTCGCCCTCGCCGCCGGCTCCGCCGCCGCCACCACCTACACATTGCCCACGACCGGCGCCCCGATCGGCTCCCTGGTCGGCTCCAGCTTCGCCGACATCTTCAATATCAATCTGGCGACCCCTTCCAATATCGCCGGAATCGGTCAGTCGGTCTCCATGACCTTCAGTTTCCCCCCGCCGTTCGGCACCGTGGTGCTTCCCCCCGTCTCCTTCTCCAGCGTTTCCCTGCTCGATTCCGGTAACAACACAATCTGGTCGAGCACCCCCAACGCGTCGAGTTTCAGCTTTACGGGAAGCAGCCTTGCGGCGGGCATTTATCACCTGAATGTTTCCGGTACCGCATCCGGCTACGGCGGCGGCTACGCCGTCTCCCTGATGGCCGCACCGGTTCCCGAGCCGGGCGAATGGGCGATGATGCTCGCCGGCCTCGGCATCGTCGGCATCATGGCCCGGCGGCGCAGCCTCAAGGGCTGATCCGGAGAGAGCAACCGGCGGCCGTATTGCCTTCGAAATAGCCATATCGGGCTATTGCGAGTGCCCCGGCAACGCTGCAACATAAGCACCGGATTCATCGGACGTACAGATGAGTCGATAACGATCTTGGCTGACCTTCTGCATGGGCAGCGTAGTAGCACGGCGGCGCAGCACCAAGATGCTGGCCCAGACGTCGCCGAGCGGTGCATCACACCGCACCCCGGGGGGCTCCGTCTGGAGCCCCCTTTTTCTTGCGTCGCGTCGAAGCGACAAGCGCCTGCCGCTCTGCGGCACAGCCAGAATGCGGCAGATCGTCGCACAAGGCGCATCTCGCCATGCATTCTCCTCTCGCTGAAGCCGGGTTTGCTACAATCGATATTCCGTTGAAATATCAAGAAGAGCCATGGACAAACACGTGAAGCCACTCAGGATTCTTGTTCTGCCGCTGGCGACGATCGCCGCCCTGGCAACGCTTCAGGGCTGCGGCAAGGAAGAGCACAAGAAAGCCGCCAGCCAGGTGGTCGCCAAGGTCAATGGCGACGAAATCTCCGTCCATCAGATCAACCACATCCTCGCGAAGGCGCAAGGCATCACCGCCGAGAACGCCGAGCAGGCCAAGCGTGAAATCCTCGACAAGCTGATCAACCAGCAGCTTGCCATCCAGCAGGCCGAAGCCGCCAAGCTCGACCGCGATCCCGGCGTCATGCAGACCATCGAGGCCGCCCGTCGCGACGTCATCGCCCGCGCCTACCTCGACAAGGTCGCCGCCGCCCAGCCGAAAGCCACGGCAGACGAAGCCCGGAAGTACTACGCCGAGCATCCCGAACTGTTTGCCCAGCGCCGCGTGTACAACTTGCAGGAGATCCTCGTTCCGGCCAGCCACCTGCCCGACGTCCAGCAACTGGTGGCGCAGAACAAGTCCATGCAGGACATCGCCGCCAACCTGAAGGGTCGCGAGATCAAGTTCGCCGCCAACGCCGGCATTCGTCCCGCCGACCAGTTGCCGATGCCGATCGCAGCCCGGCTGCACGGCGCCAAGGACGGCCAGACCGTCGTCGTCGAAAGTGCGCAGGGCGCCATGGTCCTGCACATCGTCGCCTCGCAGGTCCAGCCCGTGGCGCAGGACGATGCCGTGCCGCGCATCCAGATGTTCTTCGCCAATCAGCGTGCCGCCGATGCCGTGGCCGAGGAGATGAAGAACCTGCGCGCCAAGGCGAAGATCGAGCAGACCGGCGAATTCGCCATCGCCCGGCAGGCGCCCGCCAAGGTTCCGCAGCCCGACATCGAGACTGCGACCGGCGCCATCGACCCCAAGAACGTCGCCAAGGGCGTCGCCGGGTTGAAGTAGCCGCAGCAACACAAAGGAACCCGATGCGCACCTTCATCGCACTATTGCTGGCCGCCTTGATGTCCGTCGCCGCGGGCGCCTACGCCGCCGACAAGGCAAAAGCGCCTCCGCCATCCGACTACCAGCTCGGCGCCGGCGACACCATCCGCATCCAGGTTTTCCAGAGTCCCGACCTCACCCTCGAAACCCGCGTTTCCGAAAGCGGCACCATCAGCTACCCGCTGATCGGCATCGTCCGCATCGGCGGCCTCTCGCTCGACGCCGCCGAACGCCAGATCGCCAAGCAGCTCAAGGACGGCGGCTTCGTCCAGCAACCGCAAGTCACCATCGTGCTGCTGCAAAACCGCGGCAACCAGGTTTCCGTCCTCGGCCAGGTGAACCGGCCCGGCCGCTACCCGCTGGAAAGCACCAACATGCGCCTGACCGAAATGATCGCCACCGCAGGCGGCATCGCCGCGACCGGCGACGACCGGGTCATCGTCTCGGGAACCCGCGGCGGCAAGGCCTTCCTGAAGGAAGTCGACCTGCCCGGCCTGTTCCTCTCGCACAACAGCGTCGACGACATCGTCCTCGCGGGCGGCGACGCCGTCTACGTCCATCGCGCGCCGGTCTTCTACATCTACGGCGAGGCGCAGCGCCCCGGCGCCTACCGCATCGAACGCGGCATGACCTTCCGCCAGGCCATCGCCCAGGGCGGCGGGCCCACCGCGCGCGGCACCGAGAAGGACCCGCGCATCGAACGGCGCAAGCCCGACGGCGGCATCGAGACGCTCTCGCCGGCACTCACCGACCTCGTCCGGCCCGACGACGTCATCCGCGTACGCGAAAGCCTGTTCTGAGGAAGGCGGCGCCATGAACCTGCAGCAGTTCCTCCGCATCCTCCTCGCCCGCTACTGGGTCGTCGTCCTCACCCTGCTGGGCACGGTTTCCGTCACCGTCGCCGTCAGCCTGCTGCTGCCCGCGCAGTACAAGGCCGCCGCCGCCGTCGTCGTCGACGTCAAGTCGCCCGATCCGATCGGCGGCATGGTGCTGCCCGCCCTGGCCATGCCCGGCTACATGGCCACGCAGGTCGACATCATCAACAGCGACCGCGTCGCCCGCAAGGTCGTCAGGTCGCTGCGGCTCGACCAGAACGCCAAGGTCATCGAAGACTGGAAAAAGGAGACCGAAGGCAAGGGCACCATCGACGCCTGGCTCGCCGAACTCCTCCAGAAGAAACTCGACGTCAAACCCTCGCGCGAATCCAACGTCATCGCCATCGGCTTCAAGGCCGCCGACCCGGTATTCGCCGCCGCCATCGCCAATGCCTTCGCCCAGGCCTACATCGACACCAACATCGAACTCAAGGTCGAACCGGCGCGCCAGTACGCCGGCTGGTTCGAAAGCCGCTCGCGGGAACTGCGCGATTCCCTCGACAAGGCCCAGAAGAGGCTTTCCGACTACCAGCTCGAACACGGCATCATCGCCACCGACGAACGGCTCGATTCCGAAATCCAGAAGCACGCCGAACTGCAAGCACAACTGGTCGTGACGCAAACGCAAAATGCCGACGCCACCAGCAAGCGCGCCAGCGCCGGCGGCGACACCCTGCCCGAAGTCATGCAAAGCGGCGTCGTCCAGCAACTGAAATCCGACGTCGCCCGCGCCGAAGCCAAGCTGGACGATCTTTCCGGCCGGCTCGGCAAGAACCACCCGCAGTACCAGGGCGCCGTCTCCGAACTCGCCACGCTCAAGAAGAAGCTCGCCGAAGAAACCGCGCGCGTCTCCAGCAGCATCAACACCGCCGGCCGCATCAGCAAAGGCAAGGAAACCGAAATCCGCGCCAATATCGAGACGGTCAAGAAGCGCATCCTCGACCTCAAGAAGGGCCACGGCGAAGCCAAGCTCCTGCAACAGGAAGTCGAGACCGCGCAGCGGGCCTACGATGCCGTCGTCCAGCGCGCCAACCAGTCCGCCCTGGAAAGCCAGTCGCAGCAGACCAACATCTCCATCCTCTCGCCCGCCATCGAGCCTACCGAGCCCGCCTCGCCGAAGATACTGCTCAACACCCTGCTCGCCGTCTTCCTCGGCACCCTGCTCGGCGTCGGCGCCGCGCTGGCCATGGAGCTCGCCGACCGCCGCATCCGCTCGCGCCAGGACATCGAACAGGCGCTCGGCCTGCCCGTGCTGGCCGAACTGAGGACCAAGTGACATGACTCCGGCGCTCTCCCCCGTCACCAAGCTCGTGCCTGCCACCGTCGCCCGCTCCATCGGCGCCATCATGGTCGACAACGGCCGCATCACCGTCGCCCAGGCCGAGCAGATCCTCCGCCTCCAGAAACAGCAGGGCATCCGCTTCGGCGAAGCCGCCGTCAAGCTCGGCCTGCTGACCGAAGACGACATCCAGTTCGCACTCGCGCGCCAATACGGCTACCCCTGCCTGCGCCACGGACAGAGCCGCATTTCCGACGAACTCGTCGCCGCCTACGAACCCCACAGCGCCCAGGTGGAAGCCCTGCGCGGCCTGCGCAGCCAGCTCATGCTGCGCTGGTTCGCCAGCGACAACGGCGGCAACAAGACCCTTGCCGTCGTCAGCCCCGGCCGCTCCGAGGGCCGCAGCTACGTCGCCGCCAACCTTGCCGTCGTCTTCTCCCAGCTCGGCGAATCCACCCTGCTGATCGACGCCGACATGCGCCACGGCCGCCAGCACCAGCTCTTCCACGTCGAGAACTACTCCGGCCTCTCCACCGTGCTGGCCGGCCGCAGCCAGACCGCCCCCGTGCTGCGCCTTTCCGACCTCACCGCGCTCTCCATCCTCACCGCCGGCCCCGTGCCGCCCAACCCGCAGGAACTGCTCGGCCGCGAAATCTTCCCGCGCCTGATGGAAAAGTTCGCCACGATGTTCGACGTCATCATCGTCGACACCCCCGCCGGCACCGACTACGCCGACGCCCAGACCATCAGCGCCCGCACCGGCGGCGCCATCCTGCTCGCCCGGCAGGACGTCACCAGCCTCGGCGAAGCCAGCCAGTTCGGCAAGACCCTCGGCGAACTCGGCGTCTCCCTCGTCGGCGCCGTGCTGAACGATTTCTGAGACGCAGCAAGGGAACGCGAAGGTCTCGAACGGTATTTATACGTACAGAACGGATAAATACCCGATAAACTAGCGCTCATGGAAAGCCAATTCAGGCCAGTCATCCGCCAGAAGATCGTCGATTCCGTCGCCGCTGCTCCACCGGCGCTGACGCGACGCGATGTCTGGATTCCCGACCTGGCCAACAAGGCGGTCGCGGTGATCGGCATGCGCCGCGCCGGCAAAACCAGCCTGTTGTGGCAGATCCTGAACGACCGCCTGGCCGCCGGCGCCCCGCGCGACACCCTGCTCTATTTCAGCTTCGAGGACGAACGCCTCGCTGGCATGCAGGCGAGGGACCTGGACATCCTGCTCGAAGAGTATTACCGGCTGTATCCCGAATCCCGGGATCGGCGCCAGGCCACCCTGTTTCTCGACGAGATTCAGGTCGTTCCCGGATGGGAAGCCTTTGCCCGCCGCATTCTCGACACCGAAAACATCAAGCTCTACCTCTCCGGCTCCTCGGCACGGCTGCTCTCGCGCGAAGTGGCCACCAGCATGCGCGGACGCGCCATGGAGGCCGTTGTCTTCCCGTTCAGCTTCCGCGAAAGCCTGCGCCACGCCAGCCGCGAGCCCGCCAAGTCGCCGACTCACCTCACCAAAGCAGAACGGTCGGCGCTCGACAACCAACTGCACGCCTTTCTGGCGCAAGGCGGATTCCCCGAAGCCCAGGGCCTCGACCTGCGCCACCGCATCGAACTCCTGCGCGGCTATGTCGACGTTGTCCTGTTGCGCGACGTCATAGAGCGCCACACGGTCTCCCATCCCCAGGCCCTGCTCTGGATGGTGCGGCAACTTCTCGGCAACGCCGCCGGCACCTTCAGCATCAACAAATTCCACGCCGACCTGAAATCGCAGGGATTCGCCGTTGCCAAGGAAACCCTGCATGCCTACCTGAGCTACCTCGAAGACGCCTTTCTTTTGTGCAGCATCGAGATCGCCACCAGCTCCGAGCGGCGGCGGCGCGTTAACCCGCGCAAGGTTTACCCGATCGACACCGGCCTCATCCCCATCTACGACCGCAGCGGCAAGGCCAACATCGGCCACGCGCTCGAAACCGCCGTTTTGCTCGAACTGCTGCGGCGGGGCGCCGAAGTCCACTACGTTCGCACCGCCGGCGGCTACGAAGTCGATTTTCTCGCCCGCCATCCGGACGGCCGGGAGGATCTCATCCAGGTCTGCGCCAACATCGACGACGCCAACACCCTCCAACGCGAACTCCGCGCCCTGGACGAAGCCGCCACCGAACACCCGCGCGCGCAGCGGCTGCTGATCGTGCTCGACAAACCCGCCGCGCCCCCGCCCATCGAAGGCATAGCCCTGGCCACCGCCAGCGATTGGCTGCTTGCCCCTTGAACCTGTGACCTTGAACCTTGCAACCTCAACCTTGAACCTCAACAAAATTGGCCCTTGGCCAATCTTGTTGGCGGGCTGGTGCGCCATGTTCGGCCCCACCTACTGGGACCTCTCCGGCACCCTCTGGCAGAGCGACGAACAATTCCACGGCGTCATCATCCTCGTCGTCATCGCCTGGCTGATCTGGGACCAGCGCCTCGCCGCAATCAGCCAGCCACCCGCGCCACGCACCCTCACCGGCAGCCTCCTGTTCGGCTTCGGCCTGCTGCTCTACATCCTCGGCCGCTCGCAGGACATCCTGCTCTTCGAAGTCGGCGCCCAGATCCCGGTGCTCGCCGGCGCCCTGCTCATCCTCCAGGGCCGCAGTGCCCTGCGCGCCCTCTGGTTCCCCATCCTCTACTTCGTATTCATGGTGCCGCTGCCCGGCTTCCTTGTCGACGCCATGACCGGCCCGCTCAAGCAATGGGTCTCCGTCCTCGCCGAAACCATCCTCTACGGCATCGGCTACCCCATCGCCCGCAGCGGCGTCACCCTCAGCATCGGCCCCTACCAGCTCCTCGTCGCCGACGCCTGCTCCGGCCTGCACTCCATGTTCTCGCTCTCCGCGCTCGGCCTGCTCTACATGTATCTCATGGCCCGCAAGTCCTGGCTGCACAACGGCCTCATGCTCGCCAGCATCCTGCCCATCGCCTTCGCCGCCAACATCGTGCGCGTCCTCATCCTCGTCCTCATCACCTACCACCT
>JAEHDA010000335.1 GCA_016880655.1 Rhodocyclaceae bacterium | reverse complement strand
AGCCCACATGAAGCACATCCAGTTCCGCGAAGAGAGCCGTTACCCCGGCTTCTACTATCGCACCGACAAGAACTTCGTCGACGAGACCAACTGGCACTGCTTCGTGAACTCGATCTACGACAAGAAGTCCAAGAAGTGGACCTGCTTCAAGCGCAAGCACGTCGACCTGGTCGACAAGTCGAAGCTGTTCAAGGCCGCTGCGCCGCACTAATCGCGTAGCAGGCTGGTAAACTCAGGCCGGTGGTCGCAAGACCTCCGGCCTGTTTCATTCGGGCATAGCCTATGCCCTGTTCGCTTAGAGGTTTCTATATGTCCCAGCCCGAAGTCAGCATCCCCGGCAGCCCTGTCCTCCCGACCATGGTGGGGCCGGACCATGTCATCAAGTTCTCCTGCCACAAGGGCATCGGTTGCTGGAATGCCTGTTGTTCCAATATCGACATCTCGCTGACGCCCTACGACATCATTCGCCTGAAGAAGCGGTTGGGAACCACCTCCACCGAGTTCCTCAAGGAATACACGGTGCCGCACGAGATGGAGAAGGACGGCATCGCCGGCGTCAAGTTCCGCCCGGTGGAAAACGGCACGGCGTGCCGCTTCATGAAGCCGGAGGGTTGCGCGGTCTATGAGGATCGCCCCACGGCCTGCCGCTACTATCCGGTGGCGCTGCTGTCGATGCGCAAGCAGGACGAATACACGGACACCGAGTCCTATGCCCTGGTCAAGGAAGACCACTGCAAGGGCCACGAGGTCGAGCGGCGTGTCACCATCGCTGACTATCGCAAGGAGCAGGGCGTCGAGGAATACGACGAACTGGCCCGTGGCTGGCGCCAGCTGATCCTGAAGAAGAAGTCCGCCGGTCCGGCCATCGGCGCACCGTCGCTGAAGAGCCGGCAGTTGTTCTTCATGGCCTGCTACGACGTCGACACCTTCCACGACTTCGTCGAGAGCGAGGCTTTCGGCAAGCTGTTCAAGCTGCCCGCCGACGAGAAGGCCATGCTGATGGCCGACGATGTCGAGCTGATGCAGTTCGCCTTCCGCTTCCTGAAGCAGGTGCTGTTCGGCGAGAACACCATCGAGCTCGACGAGGCCGCCGCAAAGGAGCGCGTCGAGAAGTGGCGCGCGCGGCAGATGGAAATCGAGCGCGAAGCCGCCGAACGCCTGGCCCGCGTGGAAGAGGGCATGTACGAGGACACCGACGAGTGCGTCGAAGAAGGCGGTAGCTGTAGCCGGGACTGAGTCGAGGCAAGCGCAATGGACATGCTCTCGCCGCAACTCGCCAGTATCGCCGAGGAGCCCTACTACCAGGCGGTCGGCGAGGAGGTCGGCCTGTTCGAGGCCGCTGCCGCGCGTCGCCTGCCGGTGCTGCTCAAGGGTCCCACCGGCTGCGGCAAGACGCGCTTCGTCGAGTACATGGCGTGGAAGCTCAGGCGACCGCTGGTCACCGTCGCCTGCCACGACGACCTCACCACCGCCGACCTGCTCGGCCGCTACCTGATCGTCGGCAACGAAACCGTCTGGATGGACGGCCCGCTGACCGCGGCCGTACGCGCGGGCGCGATCTGCTATCTCGACGAGATCGTCGAGGCGCGCAAGGACACCACCGTGGTCATCCACCCGCTGGCCGACAGCCGGCGCGTGCTCACGGTCGACAAGCGTGGCGAACTGCTGCCCGCGCCCGACGACTTCATGCTGGTGATCTCCTACAACCCCGGCTACCAGAGCATCCTCAAGGAGATCAAGCCGAGCACGCGCCAGCGTTTCGTTGCCATGGAGTTCGACTATCCGGCGCCGGAGCTGGAGACGCAGATCGTCGCCGCCGAGGGCGGCGTCGACCTTGAGCTGGCCGGCAAGCTGGTGAAGCTCGGCGAGCTGACGCGCAACCTCAAGGGCCAGGGCCTCGACGAGGGGGCCAGCACGCGCCTGCTGGTGCATGCGGCGCAAATAGTCAGTGCCGGCAGGACGCCGACCGAAGCGGCCAACGCCGCGGTCGCCCGGGCGCTCACCGACGACCCGGACATGACCGAGACCCTGAATGACCTCGTCAGGGCAGTCTTCTAGAAAGCTCTTCGAACACGAACTGGAGGAGCGGCTGGACCAGCTGCTCTTCGCCTCGCCCTCGCACCGCTCCATCACGCGTCTCGCCACCGGGCTGGAACCGCTCAGCCGCGCCCGCCAGGATCTCGTCCTGCACTGGGCTGGCGTCACGGCGCAGACCTGTGCCGAGATCGGCCACCTCATCGTCTCGCTGGCGCCCAAGGCGCTCGACCTGCTCGATGCGGATGACTTCGAGGCCTGGGTGCTGGCGGCGCTGGACAGCTATGACCGCCAGGGCCTGCGGCCGGCGATGGAATCGCTGCGCAACCTGGAAGCCTTCGCCACCGAGCGCAGCGGCGCGCCGTTCGCGCGCCTCGCCGAGGTGGAAGGCCGGCTGACCCGCTTCGTGCAGGGACTCTCCGGTCGACCGCTGGCTGTGCGCGCGGGCAACGCCGCATGGACCGATACCGACACCATCTTCCTGCCCGAATTGCTGGCGGCGATGCCGGATGCCGAAGGCAATCGCCGCCTGTACAAGGCGATGGCCGCCCATCTCTGGGCGCAGACCCGCTACGGTACTTTCAGCGCCGACCTCGACGCGGCGCTGGATCGCTGGCCGGATCGCCAGCGTGCGCTGGCGTGGCTGACGCTCCTTGAAGCGGTACGCCTCGACAGCCGTATCGGCGCGGAATTGCCCGGGCTGGCGGCAGAGATGGCGGAGTTGCGCGGCCCGTGGCCGGAAGTGCTGGTGCCCGCCGTGGCGCGCTTGGCGGCGGCGACGGCGACCGTGCGCGACAGCCTCGACCTCGTGGCCGAATTCGTCGCCGCAGGTGGCGTACCACCACGGCTGACTTTTGCCGGAACCCTCGACCCCGCCGCCGCCCGGCTTGTGCGCGCCGAGCGCATCGCCCGGGAAACCAAGGTGCTGCGCAACGCGCTCGCCGCGCTCAAGAGCTCGGGCGGCCGGAAGCAGGGTGGCGAACCGCTGCTGGAGCTTGTGCCCACCGACGAAGGCGGGCCAGCCGAATTTCGCGTCGATGGCGAAGTGGTGACGCTGCCGCCCGAGGCACAGGCCGCCGCGCAATCGCTGGTCCAGGATCTCGGCGAGCTGCCGCCGGAAGTGCTCACTCCGGCCGGTCCCGGCGGCTGGGCGCCGACGGATCGCATCGACAACACGCCGGAACAGATCAGCGACCGCGCTGCCGACTGGCGCTACGACGAGTGGGACTACCACCGCAGCGCCTACCGGAAAGGCTGGTGCCACGTCTACGAGATGCAGGTGGCGCCTGGCGATGCCGACTACGTCAGCGAGGTGAGCACCCGCTACCGGCTGTTGATCAACCAGATCCGCCGCCGCTTCGAGGCCGTGCGCGGCGAGGACCGCGTGCTCGGCCGCCAGCCGGAAGGCGAGGAGATCGACCTCGACGCGCAGGTCGACGCGCACATCGACCGCAGGAGCGGCATCGAGCCGTCGCCGCGCCTGTTCTGCCGGCGCATCCGCAACGAGCGCAGCATGGCGGCCATGTTCATGGTGGACATGAGCGGCTCGACCAAGGGCTGGGTGAACGATGCCGAGCGCGAATCGCTGATCATGCTCTGCGAGGCCATCGAGGCGCTCGGTGACGACTACGCCATCTACGGCTTCTCGGGCTGGACGCGCACGCGCTGCGACATCTATCGCATCAAGGCCTTCGGCGACCGCTACGACGAAACCGTGCGTCGCCGCATCGCCGGCATCGAGGCCAAGGACTACACGCGCATGGGCGTCGCTATTCGCCACCTCACCAGGCTGCTCGCCGCGCAGCCGGTTCGCCACAAGCTGCTGGTCACCCTCTCCGACGGTCGTCCCGACGACTTCGGCGACGAATATCGCGGCGCCTACGGCATCGAGGATACCCGGCGCGCACTACAGGAAGCGCGCCGGCAGGGCATCCGCAGTTACTGCGTCACCATCGATCGCAGCGGCGCCGACTACCTGAAGCACATGTACGGCCCGGCGGCCTACAGCGTGCTCGATGACGTCGGCAAACTGCCGCTCAAACTCGCGGACATCTATCGTCGCCTCACGGCGAACTAGGAAGCGAGCGACGCGGAAAAGTCAGTCGTGGCGGCACGCCACCCCACGGCACGTTCCGAGCGCATCCGTCCTGGCTAGCGATCCGACTCGTCGCGGTCCAGGGCGCGATGATAGAGCGTCAGGCAGGCGCCCACCAGCACGGCATAGAAGAGGCCGAGGAAGATGGCGGAGGCGATGGTCGCGAGCATCTCGACGGCGCGGCGCGGGTGCTTGCGGTCGAGCGACTTGATGCTGTTCAGCAGCGAGAGACCGACCAGTACCAGCACGCCGGAGACGGCGGCGAGGGGAATCCGCGCCAGCCATTCCTGCGCCATGCCCAGGGCGATGCCGAGCACGACGATGCCGATCACGCCGGCCGCGCGGCCGCGTGCGCCGGTCTCGATGTTGGCGAGCGTGCGGTTGAAGCTGGTGGCGCCGGCGAGTCCGGAAGTGAAGGTGGCGATCAGGTTCATCGCAGCCTGGCCGAGGATGTCGCGATTGACGCCCATGCGTTCGCCAAGCATCACCGATGTCGTCCGCGCCATTATTGCGGCCTGAAGCGAGCCCACGGCGGCGACGGCGAGACCGTCGCTGATCGCGGCGAACAGGGCGACCAGTTCTGTCCAATCGACCTGCGGTGCGCTCAGGAGGTGCAGCGAGAGGTTCAGGCGGCCGAGGCGCTCGAAGGCGGTGGTGGCGCTGCCGACCAGCAGGTCGCAGCAGTCCGCGGCTGCCCAGCCGGCGGCAAGTGCGATCAGCAGGTGATAACGACCGAGGCGCAGGCGCTTCGACCACAGTCCGGCGATCACCGTGACCACGCCGACGCCGAGCGGCCAGAAGTTCTTGGCGTCGTACGCCAGCGCCTGGCCGAGTGATTCGATCGGGCCCTGACCGTTGATGACGACGCCGAGCAGCGGCCCGACCTGCTGCGACAGGATCAGGGCGCCGGTGCCGGCGATGATGCCCTGGGTGACCGAGCCGGGCAGGTCGAGGAACAGCTTGCCGACGCGCAGGCAGAAGAACACGAACTGAAATACGGCGGCGAAGAAGGTGGTCAGCAACACCTGATTGACGTAGCCGGCGCTGCCGGGCGTGGCGAACGTCGCCGCCGAGGCGTAGAGCAGGATGCTCGCCGCCGTGTTCGGCCCCGAAAGGGCGACGCGGGAATGGCCGATCAGCGTCGCGGCCAGGGCCGGCAGCAGCGACAGGTAGAGACCGTGCTCGACCGGCATGCCGGCCAGCGTCGCCAGGGCGATGGCCTGGGGAAGGGTCAGCAATGCCGCCAACACGCCGGGCACACAGTCGGCGCGGCATGCGGCCACGATTGCGGGCATTCCCGGCGTGGCCGCGGTCACCGGAAGATGCTTAGCAGGCCGCGGCGCGGATCGGGCGGTCGCACCTGGGCGTCGATGTAGGCGGCCACGTCGAGCGCCTGCTGGTCGGACAGCACCGGGTTGCCGAGCGGCATGTTGGCCTTGATGAATGTCGCGGCCGTCGCTACGTTGGCCATGCCCGCGCCCTTGTTGTAGCTGCCGAATCCCCACAGTGGCGGCATATTGGGCAGTCCGCCGCCGTCCTCGCCATGGCAGTTCTGGCAATGCTGTCGATAGACGACCCGGCCGCGATCGCGATTCGGGTCCAGGCCGGTCTTGCCCAGCAGCGGGAAGCCGCGACCTTTCGAGTCTGGCCCGACGGGCAAGCCGCGGGCGAGGAAGTGGGCGTAGGCGGCGATGGCGGTGAGTTCGATCGAGCCGTAGGCTGGCGGAATGCCGTTCAGTGAGTAGCGGAAGCACTGCTGGACACGCTCGTCGAAGGTGTCGACCCGGTCTGTCTTGGTGCGCCAGGCCGGATAGGCGACGAAGGCGGCCCACAGCGGCGCGGCACCCGGCTTGCGCCCGGCATCCAGATGGCAGTTGCTACAGGAGAGGCGGTTGCCGCTGTATCGGCCTGCCTTGCCGAGCGTGTCGGTGACGATGGCGTGGCCCATGCGGACGAGGTCGCCGTACTTGTCCTGCGGCGCCGATGCGAGGGCAGGAGGACGATGCAGGACGTCCGAATCCCGGGCGCAAGCGCTCCCCGCCAGCAGCAACGCCTGGAGAATCCAGAGCCCGGAAATCCTGAACAGCCGCAAAGTCATTTACCTACCCGCGGATCAATCGGCCCGATGATGCCGGCCGGTCGCATTATCCACACTCCATATGTGGCATGAATCCGGAATAGCGGCAGAAGTCGCCGGCTTTCGCCAGGCAAAAAAAAGCCGGGGAGTCCCCGGCCGTTTCCCTGAGCGATGCCTTGTTATTTGTTGGCGATCTTTTCCAGCTTGTCCGCCTTGATCAGTTGTCCGTCCAGACCGGCATCCTTGGCCGAGCCACCGTAGGCGACGCTCATCAGCTGCGTGTAGTACACCACGGGAATGCTGAACTTGGTGCCCTGTTTCTTGTTGATTTCCGACTGGTAGATCTCGACGTTGGCCTGGCACAACTGGCAGGGCGTGACGATCATGTCGGCGCCGCTGTCGTAGGCCGACTCGACGATGTCGCGGATCTGCTTTTGCGACTTCTCGGGTTCCGAGAAGGCCAGGGCGCCGCCGCAGCAGGTCACCTTCTGGTCGTACTTCACCGCGTCGGCGCCGACGGTCTCGATCATCTTGTCGAGATACTTCGGGTTCTCGAACGACTCGCCGGCAATGCCGAACGGACGGTTGGTCTGGCAGCCGACGTAGCCGGCGATCTTCAGGCCTTCGAGCGGCTTGATGACCGGCGCCTTCATGCCTTCCCAGCCGATGTCCTCGATCAGCACTTCGGTCATGTGGCGGGCGCGAACCGTATTCTTCAGGTTCAGGCCGGCTTCCTTGAGAGCCTCGTTGGTCTCGGCCAACAAGCTGCCGTGCTCGGCGAGGCGCTCGTGGGTCTCGCGGGTCGCCAGCCAGCAGGCCGGACAGCCGGATACCATGTCCTGACCGGGCAATTCCTTTTCGGCGATCGCCAGGTTGCGGGCGTTGATCACGAGGCGGGGCAGTTCGCCGCCTTCGCCGTAGCCGATCGAGGCGCCGCAGCAGTTCCAGTCGGGGATCTCGTTCAGCTGGATGTCCAGCTTCTCGGTCATCACCTTCATGGAGGTGAGGAAGTTCGCGGCCGAGGCACCCTTCTGGGAAGAGCAGCCGGGGTAGAACGCGTATTGCTTCTTAGCCATTCGTCAAACTCCTGTCAGGCCAGACCGCGGCGGCGGTCTTCAATCTCGCGCGCCTTGGCGACGATCTTCTGGATGTCGGCTTTGCCCTTGCAGGCGTGGCCGCCGAAGATTTCCATGGGGTTCAGGCGACCGGCCTTCATCAGGCCCAGGCCGATGCCCTGCATGGCGAGCGAGTTCTTGATGCCCTGGCCAAAGCCGTCCTTGAAGTACATGGCCAGCGAGAACTTCAGTTCGTTGACCCGGCCGGTCTTGACCAGATTGTTCCAGAACAGCTTGGCGATCTCGCGGGTCGGCTGGCCCTTCGGGGCCATGTCCAGACGGTGCGCGTAGTTGGCCAGGCCATGCATGATGTGGGTGATGGGCAGCTTTCGCGGGCAGCGGACGATGCAGTTGTAGCAGGAGGTGCACATCCACATCGAATCCGAACCCAGGACTTCCTCGCGCTTGCCGGCGCGGATCATCATGAAGATCTTCTGCGGCGAATGCTGCCAGTGCGGGCCCAGCGGGCAGGAGCCGGCGCAGACGCCGCACTGCATGCACATCTTGACCCAGTGGCCATCCTCGACGCGCTCTTCGACTTCCTTGAGGAAGTTGTTCTTGTAGCGCGCCACGGCTTGAGTGTTGAGATCGCTCATGGTTCCCATCCTCAGAATTTCATCGGCGACAGACCGATCTCGACGATCTGGGCTGTGTAATCGTTGATGAGCTTGGCGACGCGCTCATGGTCGGTGATCGCCACTTCGTGCGTGACCACGCGCTCCTCCTCGAGGCCCATCTGCTTCAGCGTGTCGCCGATCTTGCTCATGCGGTAGCTGGCGAGTTCGGAGCCCTTGACGAAGTGGCACTGGTAGTCGTCGCCCTTCTTGCAGCCCATCATCATCACGCCGTCGTAGCCGGCGTT
>JAEHDA010000334.1 GCA_016880655.1 Rhodocyclaceae bacterium | reverse complement strand
GGTGGGAATGCCGCGGCCGTTGTCGGTCACCGAAATCGAGTTGTCGGTGTGGATGGTGATGACGATTTCGTCGCAGTGGCCGGCCAGGGCCTCGTCGATGGCGTTGTCGACCACCTCGAACACCATGTGGTGCAGACCGGTGCCGTCCGAGGTATCGCCGATGTACATGCCGGGACGCTTGCGCACCGCCTCGAGGCCCTCCAGCTGCTGGATGGAATCTTCGTCGTAGCCGCTGTTGTCGGGGTTCTTCTCTTCAGTCATTGGATTTTCGGTTTCCTCGGATGCTCTAGATACGCATCGGCATCACGACGTACTTGAAGCGCTCGTTGTTCGGCAACACGAACAGCGCGCTGGAATTGGCATCGGCCAGGCGGCACTCGATGGTCTCGTCACCGATGTTGTTGAGGACGTCGAGCAGATAAGTGACGTTGAAGCCGACATCGAGGGCATCGCCCTGGTAATCGACCTCAATCTCTTCCTGCGCGTCTTCCTGCTCGGCGTTGGTGGAAAGAATCTTGAGGCTGCCGGGGCCGAGCACGAGGCGCACGCCGCGGAACTTCTCGTTGGTCAGGATCGCCGCGCGTTGCAGCGAATGCTGCAGCATGGCTCGGTCGAGAAGGATGGCCTTGGTGTGATGCTGCGGGATGACGCGCTCGTAGTCGGGGAACTTGCCGTCGATGAGCTTGGAAATGAGCTCGATGTTGCCGAAGCGGAACTGCGCCTGGGTCGGCGTCAGCACGATCTCCAGCGCCTCGTCGTTGTCGGCCAGCTGGCGCGACAGCTCGAGCACGGTCTTGCGCGGCAGGATGATTTCGAGGCGGCCATGCTGTTCGGACAGTTCCTCCGCGGCATAGGCCAGGCGGTGGCCGTCGGTCGCCACCACGCGCATCTCGTTGCCGGTCACCACCAGCAGCAGACCGTTGAGGTAATAACGGATGTCCTGCTGCGCCATGGCGTACTGCACCAGCGCGAGCAGCCGCTTGAACTGCTTCTGCGTGACCTTGAGCGTGGTCTGCTGGCCGTCGCCCGCGGCCATGCGCGGGAAGTCCTCCGCCGGCAGGGTCTGCAGGTTGAAGCGGCTCTTGCCGGCCTTGAGCTGCAGGCGCTTGTCCTCGTAGGCCAGGCTGACGTCTGCCGACTCGGGCAGAGAACGCAGGATGTCCTGCATCTTGCGTGCGCCGACGGTCAGCGCTGCCGTTTCCTTGCCAGCCGCTTCGGCCGCGGTTCGGATCTGGATCTCGATGTCGGTAGCCAGCAGGGTCAGCCGTCCTCCCTCCATTTCGAGAAGCACGTTGGAAAGGATGGGGAGGGTATGCCGCTTCTCGACAATGCCGCAAACGGACTGCAAGGGAACCAGGAGCTGGTCACGCGGGCCTTTGAATAGAAGCATTTCTTATATCTCCCTGATACTGATGATATAGACGACAGTTGCCTGTGGGTTAAAGAAAAAATACAATTAAATTATAACGTTACATGCGTATTCGGGCTGGTGACAAGCACGCGAATGCTTGTGGATGATTGTGGATAAAAACCTTGCGAGGGAAACAATCGCGAGTTGTCCACATTCCGTCCCGAGGTAATCCAGAGCTTGTTCATTGGTACTTCATCAGCCTTTGATGGTCTGCATCAACACGTGCAGGTCGTTGTTCAGGGTGTTGTCGGTGCGGCGCAGGTCGGCGATGGTACGGCATGCGTGCATGACCGTGGTGTGGTCGCGGCCGCCGAAGGCGTCGCCAATTTCGGGCAGGCTGTGCGGCGTCAGTTCGCGTGCCAGCCACATCGCGACCTGGCGCGGGCGGGCAATGGCGCGGGTGCGACGTTGCGAGTACATGTCGGCAACCTTGATCTTGAAGTAGTCGGCGACGGTCTTCTGGATCGATTCCAGGGTGATCTGGCGGTTGGTGGCACCGATGACATCCTTCAGTGCTTCCTTGGCGACCTCGAGGGTGATGTCGCGGCCGTGGAAGCGGGCGAAGGCGAGCACGCGGTTGAGGGCGCCCTCGAGTTCGCGCACATTGGAGCGCAAGTGCTTGGCGATGAGGAAGGCGACGTCGTCGGACAGGGGCATTTTCGTCGCCTCGGCCTTCTTCTTGAGAATGGCGACGCGCATTTCCAGTTCGGGCGGCTCGATGGCGACCG
>JAEHDA010000056.1 GCA_016880655.1 Rhodocyclaceae bacterium | reverse complement strand
CGGCGTCTTCCGAGGCCTGGAGGGTCAAGGCGTCGGTCTGCATCAGGCTGGCGACTTCCACTTCCGGGTCGTTGACCAGCAAGACGTTGAGAGCCAGCACGCCGCGCAGGTGTTCATCCCGGTCGACAACGAAGAGCTGGTCGGTGTGGTCGGGCAATTCGTCGAAGCGGCGCAGATAGCGCAGCACCACCTCGAGGCTCACGTCTTCGCGCACGGAGACAAGGTCGAAGTCCATCAGCGCGCCGACCGAACCTTCCGGATAGGACATCGCTGCCCGAAGTTGCTCGCGTTCCTCGCTGTCGAGGGAGCGGAAGACGTCGTCGATGACCTCGGAGGGCAGGTCGGGCGCCAGGTCGGCCAGTTCGTCGGCATCGAGCTGTTCGGCGGCGGCGACCAGTTCCGCGGGCTCCATGGTCTCGATGAGGGTTTCCCGCACCGCATCGGAGACTTCCAGCAGGATTTCGCCGTCGCGATCCGCCTTGACCATGTCCCAAACCAGCAGGCGGTCTTCGCGCGGCAGCGCCTCCAGGAGGTAGGCGATATCGGCAGAGTGCAGGCCGTCGAGCTTGTGCTGGAGCTCCGAGAGGTGCTGCTTGTGCACCAGGTTTTCCACCAGGTCGTGGCGGGGCATGTCCTGCCGATGGACGAGATCCTCGACCAGGCGATGGCGCGACAAGAGTTGTTGCACCTCTTTCAGGTGCAACATCAACTCATCCTGGTCCTGGTGACGGAATTCCTCGGTTTCGGCCATGGCGCGCGGTCTCGGGCAAGCCGCGCGATTCTACGCGCCTGACGTGTCTAGGGGATTTCCGCGAACGACATGCGCGCCAGGATTACCTGGGTGCGGCCGTTCATGAACGGCGAGTACGGATTGCGCTCGTAGCGGCGCGGCGCCGGCAGCATCACGGCCAGTCGTGCCGCCTGCTCCGCCGACAGGTTGCCCGCGCTGGTTCCGTAGTAACGGCGTGCGGCCGCCTCGGCGCCGAACACGCCCTGACCCCACTCGACCGAGTTGAGATAGACCTCCAGAATGCGCCGTTTGTCCCAGAGCATCTCCAGCCAGATAGTGATGATCGCTTCCTGAGCCTTGCGCCACGGCGTCTTGGCGGCGGAGAGGAACAGGTTCTTCGCCAGTTGCTGCGAAATGGTCGAGCCGCCCGCCACGACCTTGCCCTTGCGCCGGTTCTTCTCCAGCGCCTTCTGCATGCCTTCCCAGTCGAAGCCTTCGTGGTCGATGAATTTGTCGTCCTCGGCCGCGATTACCGCGCGCTTGAGATGATTGGATACCCGTTCGTAGGGAATCCACTGGTGGCGCAGTTCCGCATTGGGGCGCTTTTCCTGCAATTGCTCCAGGCGGTGGCTCATGAACGCGGTCATGTCCGGGTCGAAGAACCGCCACCAGACCACCCAGATCAAATACCAGCTCTGCCAGAGCACGAGCAGGACGATCAGGCCCAGCAGACCGCGGCTGAGCCACTTCGGTGCCGGCCTCATGCGCTACGCAGCGCCGCCAGCACCGGTGCGGTATCGGGCCGCAGCCCGCGCCAGACCAGAAATGCTTCCGCCGCCTGTTCGACCAGCATGCCCAGGCCGTCCGCCGTCGTTGCGCCTGCGGCCACGGCCTGGCGCAGGAAGTCGGTGTCCTGGCCATAGACCATGTCGTAGGCCAGTGCGCCGGGCGCGTAGGCAAAAGTCAGCCGTGGTGACACGCCACCTGCAAGGCCGGCCGAGGTGGCGTTGATGACCAGGTCGAACACGCGACTGTCGAGCGCGTCGAGACCGCAGCCGGTGCAGCCGGGGAAAGCGCTGGCCAACGCCAACGCCTTGTCGACGGTGCGGTTGGCAACTGTCAGCTCCGCGGGGTGCTCGGCCAGGAGCGGCAGGATGACGCCGCGCGCGGCGCCGCCTGCGCCCAGCAGCAGGACGCGCTTGCCCGCGATGGCGACGCCGAGATTCGCCCTGAGGTCGCGCACCAGCCCGGCGCCGTCGGTGTTGTCGCCGAGGATTTCCGCTCCGGTGAAGGTCAAAGTGTTGACCGCGCCGGCCGCGCGGGCGCGATCGGACAGCCGCGTGGACAGGCGAAAGGCCTCTTCCTTGAACGGCACGGTGACATTGGCGCCGCGGCCGCCGGCAGCGACGAATTCGCGCACCGTCGCCGCAAACCCGTCGAGCGGCGCCAACAGCGCTTCGTAGCGCATGTCCTGGCCGGTCGAGGCGGCGAACAGCGCATGGATGCGCGGCGACTTCGAGTGGGCAATCGGGTTGCCGATCACGACGTAACGATCCGGCATGGCGTTCAGTCCGACTGTAGCCGGTCGGAGGTCGTGAACGACCAGGTGCGCGTGATCTCGATGATGTCGGTATCCCGGCGGATCGCATCCGGAAAGGACGCATAGGGCGCTGCCATCTCGACGATCCGGCGTGCCGCTTCGTCGAGCACCTTCTGTCCCGAGGAACGGTTGAGTTCCAGCTTGTCGAGGCTGCCGTCGTTGCGGATGACCACCGTCATCACGAGGCTGCCATAGAGGCGCCCCTTGGCGGCATCGGGATAGTTGAGGTTGCCGATGCGCTCGACCTTGAGGCGCCAGTCTTCAACGTACTGCGCGAAGCGATACTCCTCGACCCGCGCGCCGATGAACTTTTTGCGCGGGCGCTTGTTGTAGTCTTCGACGTTGCGGGCGATCTGGCCTTCCAGGCGGGCGAGGTTGAGTGCCGCGGTGGCGAGGTCGATGCCGGAGACTACAGGAGGCCCGGGCGGCGCGTGGTCGTTGCGGCGGTTCTCCGTCGCCACCGCCTTGCTGCCGTGGATCTGCGTCAGCATCTGCTGCTGCTGCGCCTCCAGTTCGGCGACGCGCTTTTTGGCCTCGACCATGTCGCTGCCTTCGCGGTTCGTCGGCGCTACCGGCAGCGGCGACTTGGCGCGGCGGTCCTCGTCGGTGTTGCCGCCGCCGTCGAGATTGGCCTGCGCCTTGGCCTGCGCCTTGTCGGGACGAGTGGCGCTCTTGCTGTTGACCAGGATCACGTCGAGCGCGTGCTCGGTCGCCTTGTTGATCGCCTGGGGCAGCTTGAAGTGGATCGAAAGCACGATCGCGTGCAGCACCAGCGACACGCTCAGCGCGATGGACAGGTTGCGGCGTTGCGGTTCCACGCCAGCGGAAAATGGCGACCAGGCAGACATGGCCCGGGATTTTACTCTGCGCCCTCATCCTCGCCGAAAGCCTCATCAGAGCCTTCGGCGGGCAGCAGTTCGGCGTATCGGGCGCGGCATTCGGCGTCCAGCAGATCGATCTGCTCAATGGCCAGGCGAATGCGGACGCCGCGATCCAGCGCCGGCAGCGAAGGCACCCGGAGCACCAGTGGCAGTTGCTCCAGCCGGACCAGGCTCTCGCGCAGGACACGGGCGACGGGCGCCGACTGCTCCTCCTGCCGCAGCCAGCGCAGGCACCAGTAGCGTTCCATGCCGCGCTGGAAGTCGGCATATGCTGCGTAGGTCAGCTCGAAGTCGCGCATCGCGGCGAGGAATTCGGCCGACTTGGCCGTGAATGGCGGCGTTTCACCCTTCAGGTGCGCGATCAGTTGCCACTGATTGACGAGGTCGACATAGCGGCGCAAGGGCGAGGACGACCATGCGTAGCAGTCGACGCCCAAACCTTCGTGCGCCGCCGCAGCCGTGGTCATGCGCACCTTGCCGACCGTCTGCGCGCGGTAGAGCGCCGCTACGCCGGCATCGCGCAGTAGCGCGCCCCAGGTGGCGTTGGCGACGATCATCAGCTCGGCGACCAGCTTGTCGAGCGGCGAGCCGCGCTGCCGCTCGTCGATTGCGATCCGGCCCGGGCCGTCTTCGGTAGTCTCGCTCCAGTCGACCACGAAGTTGTAGTCCTTGCGCTGCGGCGCGCTGGCCGATGGGCCCCCTTGTCCTCTCGACGCCTCCATGACGGTTGCGAGTTCCCACAGTCGCTTCAGCTCGTCGCGGAAAGCGAATTCGGCCAGGCCGTCGGCCAGCGTCTGTTCGTTGAACAGCGGCTCGATGTCATGGTGGCGCAGGTTGGCCACCACGGGCACCCGCTCCAGTCGCGTCGCGTGCCCGCGCAGCGACAAGTCGGCCGCCACGTCGAGGTAGAGCGAGACGGCAGGCGCGGTATTGCCTTCGGCCAGCGTGTAGCGCTCGACCACAGCCTCCGGCAGCATGGTGATCTTGCGGCCGGGCATGTACACGGTGGACAGCCGGTTGCGGGCGACGCGGCCGAGGTCGGAGTCCGGCGCGATGCCGAGCCCCGGCGCGGCGATGTGGATGCCGACGCGCATGCCGCCATCGGCCAGCGGCGCAACCGAAAAGGCGTCGTCGATTTCCGTGGTGTGCGCGTCGTCGATCGAGAAGGCGCGCACGTCGGCGACCGGCAGTTCCGGGTGTTCGGCGGGTGCAGCGAAGGCCGGGAAGTCGGTGCCCTGCGGAAAGTACTCGAACAGGAAGCGGCCGAGATGGTATTCGTGGGTGTCGGCGAGGGCGCCACAGCCTTGCAGCAGTCGTGGTGCCGACAGCCCGGTTTCGGCGCAGGCGGTTTCCAGCGCCTTGGTTTCGGGCCGGTTGCGGTCTGGTTTGTAGAGCAGCTGCGGCAGGATGGCAGCCAGCTCGGCGGGCAGGGTGCCGGCCTTCAGGTCGTCCACCATGCGCTCGATGGCCAGCGCCTGCTGGCGCTTCTTTTCCTGGCCGGCCAGCGCCGCCTGCAGGATGTCCGGCGGCGCCTTGCGGAAGCGACCCCGGCCCTTGCGGTGGAAGTACATCGGCGCCGAGTGCAGGCGCAGCAGCAGCGCCGTAGCCTCAATCGCGCTCGGCTTGTGTCCGGCGTAGTCGGCGGCGAATTCCTCGAAACCGAATTCGGCTTCGGGGCAGGCTTCCCACAGGAAATCGACATCGAGTTCCCCGGCGTCGCGCTCGGCCCGGTCGAGCAACTCGCCCGGCGACGGATCGGGGAAGCGCAACAGTACGTTGGCCGCCTTGACCTTGGCGCGCTTGCCCGAGGGCAGCTCGACCTGTAGCGAGGTGTTGTTATCGGCAAGCACGGCGCCTGCCTTGAAGGCACCGTCCTCTTCGAACAGGATGTTCATGGTGCGGACCAGTCGACCAGGCCGAGTTGCCAGGTGGCGATGACGACGATGCCGAAGGCGATCCGGTACCAGGCGAAGACCATGAAGTCGTGGCTGGAGATGAAGCGGAGCAGCCAGCGCACGCACAGGAAGGCGGAAACGAACGAGGCGACGAAGCCGACCGCCCACATGCCGAGGTCGTCGGCGTTGAGCAGCGCGCGCTCCTTGTAGAGCTGGTAGGCGGTGGCGACCAGCAGCGTCGGGATGGCCAGGAAGAATGAGAACTCGGTGGCGGCCTTGCGCGAAAGCCCGAACAGCAGGCCGCCGATGATGGTGGCGCCCGAGCGCGAGGTGCCGGGGATCAGCGCGAACGCCTGGGCGATGCCGAGCTTCAGCGCATCGAGCGCGGTGAGATCCTCGACGTCGGTAACCCGGACGGTGTGTTCGCGCCGTTCCGCCCAGATGATGATGAAGGCGCCGACGATGAAGGCTACCGCCACCGGCACCGGCTGAAACAGGTGGGCCTTGATGAGT
>JAEHDA010000333.1 GCA_016880655.1 Rhodocyclaceae bacterium | reverse complement strand
CGGCTGCGAATTCCGGCCAGCGGGCGACGGCGGCCTGCACTTCGGCAACGATGGTGGCGGCGCGGCCGCGCTTCATCAGCGCGGACCTGGCGCAGGCTTCGAAGTCCTGCCGCGTGAAATGGTCGCGTTTGCCGTTCAGCGTCATCTGGTGCGTGGCGGTCCAGGCGCCGGCGGGGTTGTAGCTGTAGGTGACGTCGAACGCGGGCGCCAGCGACCAGCGGCCCTGCCTGTCCATGAGGAAGGCGATGTTCTTGACGTGGTCGTCCTGATTGCGGGCGACGATGTTGAAGGCCATGCGCCGGAATTGCTCCTCGACGGCGGCCATCGGCAATTGCAGGTAGCGGATGGCCATGAGCGCCTGCTCGTAGCCGTAGGCGCCGGCCTGGTTGAAATCGAAATGGGCGAGGCCGCACAGCGACTGCATGTGCAGCTTCTCGCCGCCGGCCAGGCGGTCGAAGCGGCGGGTCATGAAATGGCGGCGGCCGTTTTCCTCCAGCAGGCGGCATTCGCTCATGGCGAGCCCGGCCGCGCGCGCCATCAGGTGATAGGCGTATTCGATGGCGCCGTAGCCCTTGGGGTCTTCGAGTTCCTTGTCCTGGTTGCCGGCGACGCCGTCGAACTTCAGCAGCCAGTAGTCGAAGCCTTCGCCCGCGGCCATTTGCCCGGAGCGTACTTCGCCGGTATCTCGGTTCCAGGCGATCACCGCCTTGGCGCGCGCGCCGCCGGCCGAGGTGCCGACCTGGAGGATGTCCTGCAACGCCTTGCCGCGCGCGGCGCCGCCGAGGTTGCCCTGCACGCCGTTGCGATGGCTGAGCACGTCGGAGGCCAGCCGCACCAGCGCATCGACTTCGATCCGCGTCGCCTGGCGCGGCCGCGGGCCGAGCGCCGGCGCATATTCCAGCGCGCCCATGCCACGCGTGCCGGTGTAGCACAGGCGCTCCACGGCGCCGAAGCCGGCCGCCGTGCGGCCCTGCGTCGCCAGCCAGGCATCGATCAGGGCGTTGCCGAACTTGTCCGGCAGCGAGTCGGCCAGGAGCCCCGGCAGGCCGTGAAAGGTGTTGCGCGGCAGCGCCGGGAATTCGTAGACGCGCTCGCTCAACGGCATCACCAGCGGCGACAGCTCGATGCCGCTGGCGGCGAACTTCGGGTCGTACTGGAAGGCGGCGACCTCGCGCCCCGCGTCCAGCGACACCGCGCCTATGGTCCGCCCCCAGAGCCTGACTTCGGCGATCACGACG
Source organism: Rhodocyclaceae bacterium (assembly GCA_016880655.1). Lineage (GTDB taxonomy): Bacteria > Pseudomonadota > Gammaproteobacteria > Burkholderiales > Rhodocyclaceae > Fen-999. The sequence continues at coordinate 1,551 of JAEHDA010000333.1, read as the reverse complement.
ATTCACCCCAGGTCCATTTCTTCGCCGCGCCGGCGGCGGCCCCGGCGCCGGAGGCGCGCCGGCGCTGCCGCCCTTGCAGCTTCAACTGCGCGATGGGGCTCACCACCGCCTCGGGCACCAGCGCATCAAGACGCTCCAGCAGGCCGAGCACGCGGCAGACGCGGATGAAGCCGGACAACTGCGTCGCCGCCTGGCCCGACTCCAGCCGTTCCACGGTGCGCTTGGCCACGCCGGCCTGCTCGGCCAGTGCCGCCTGGGTGAGGTTCTGCGCCAGCCGCGCCGACGCCAGCCGTTCGCCCAGCTCGCGCAGGATTGCATCGTCGATCAGCTGATTGTCGATCTTCATAAGTCGCCATCTTAGGCGTTTTGACGATTACTTTCAATGCTTATTCGCCTGCTCTGGCGATTTCCGTATGGCGCCGGAAAGGCATGACGGCCATCCCGGCGGTGCTCGACGCCGCATCTAACAGGCGGCGGGGAGTTGGGCCATGACTTGGCCGCATGCTATGGTGCCGGCATGCCTGCGCGCCACGCAAAACCCCACTGCGACAACAACTTTGACATTGCCGACCTTCTGGCAAAGGTCCCGCTGTTTGCCGGGCTTCCACCCGGGCCACTGGAGCGTGCCTGTAGTGCGACCAGGAAGCGGCACCTGAAACGGGGGCAGTTCCTGTTTCAGCTCGGCGACCCGCCAATGGGCTTGTTTGCCGTGGTGGTCGGCCAGGTCAAGCTGGCGATTCCGTCGCAGAACGGCGACGAAAGGGTGCTGGACATCTCCACTCCCGGCCAGGTCCTGGGCACGGCGGTCATGTTCCTCGACCAGCCTTGCCCGGCTACGGCGGTGGCGTTGTCGGAGAGCGTGGTCCTGTGTACTCCCAAGGATGCGGTGCTCGAACTCCTGAGGTGCGACACCGGCTTCGCCGAACGACTGATCGTCAATCTCTCGACGCGGGTCGTTGCCCTGAGCAACGAGCTTGGCAGCTGCTCGCTGCGCAGCGCCACCCAGCGGGTGGCCGAGTACCTGCTACAGCATTGCCCGGAAGACGACAGCGCGGTGGCGCTGGAAATTACCCTGCCTTTGAGAAAGCAGTTGATCGCATCGCGGCTGAGCATCACCCCCGAGACGCTCTCGCGGGCATTCCACGAGCTTTCGGATGCGAATCTCGTCGGGGTGCGCGGTGGACAGCTTGAAATACCCAGCGTCCGGCAGTTGCGCGTATTCGCTGGCTGACGCCTTGCACACCTTCCGGCTCGACCGTGAATTCGTCGAGTTGCACGTCCTCCTCAAACTGCTCGCGCTCGCGCCCTCGGGGGGTGCCGCCAAGGCGATGATCGCGGCTGGCGAAGTCCGCGTCGATGGCGTCGTCGAAACGCGCAAGGCGCGCAAGATTCGGGCGAATCAGGTGGTAAGCGTGGCGGACGACGAGGTCCGCGTCGTCGGCTGAGGCCGACCGGCAGCTGGCGCCCGGCCCGGCATCCAAAGGCCAACTACAAGCCGCGAGTCAGGTCGATCAGGCTCTCGGCGACGACACCCTGCGACCCCAGTTCCAT
>JAEHDA010000055.1 GCA_016880655.1 Rhodocyclaceae bacterium | reverse complement strand
GGCGAGCCCATGCTCGACATCAATGACCTGATGCAGGTCGAGCGCGGCAAGGGCGTCGTCAACATCCTCGCCGCCGACAAGCTGATGAACTCGCCGCAGGCCTACTCGACCTTCCTCCTCTGGATGCTGGCCGAGCTCTTCGAGCAGCTGCCCGAGGCCGGCGACCTGGAGAAGCCGAAACTCGTGTTCTTCTTCGACGAGGCTCACCTGCTGTTCAGCGAGGCGCCGCCAGCGCTGCTGGAAAAGATCGAGCAGGTCGTGCGGCTGATCCGTTCCAAGGGCGTCGGCGTCTACTTCGTGACGCAGAATCCGCTCGACGTGCCGGACAAGGTGCTGGCACAACTCGGCAACCGCGTCCAGCATGCGCTGCGCGCTTTCACGCCACGCGACCAGAAGGCCGTGCAGACGGCGGCGCAGACGTTGCGCGCGAATCCGAAATTCGACGCACAGACCGCGATCATGGAACTCGGCGTCGGCGAGGCGCTGATTTCCTTCCTCGACGAGAAGGGCACGCCCAGCGTGGTCGAGCGCGCTTTCGTGCTCGCGCCCGGCTCGCGCATCGGCCCGCTCGACGCTGCCGAGCGCGAGGCCGCAATCAGGGGTTCGACGATCTACGGCCACTACGAGAAGGTCAAGGATCGCGAATCTGCCTATGAGAAGTTGCAGGAGGCGAAGGCTGCCGCAGCCGAGGCGGCCGGGGAAAAAGTCAGCCGTGGTGGTACGCCGAATGGCAAGGCGCCAGCGGAAGATTCTTCCGGCGGCATCTTCGGCAGCCTGGGCGGCATCCTCGGCGGCGGCAACAGCCGCCGCCAGGGTGTCGGCGAGGCGATGGTCAAGTCGGCGGTGCGTGCGATCGGCTCCAAGGTGGGCCAGGAAATCGTGCGCGGCGTGCTCGGCTCTATTCTCGGCGGCAGAAGGCGCTGACGAGGCGCTTGCGCGCTTCCTCGGCCACGCCGATCGCCAGCGCGAACGGCAGCATGTAAAGCCAGACGTCGAGGCCCGGCGGCGCAGTGGCGAACAGCCGCTGGCCCCAGGGCGTGTAGATGAGGGCGAGCAGTAAGGATCGGAGGCGCCCTGCTACTATCCGGGCTGAACGCCTTGCACGCCCACTGAAAGAGGAGTCAGCCGCCATGACCAGAACGACCCGCATTGCCCTGCTTGCCCTGACCGCCATGGCGTCGCTCTCGCTCGGCGCCTGCGCGCACGAGGTCGGCAGCGATGGCTGGTGTGCGAACCTCCGGGACAAGCCGAAGGGGGACTGGAGCGCCAGCGAGGCGACGAACTACGCGCGCTACTGCCTGTTCAAGTAGCCTGCCTTGTTCTAGGGGGCGATCCCCAGCCGCCTGACGATCTCGGTCGTCAGGCCCGCCTGGTTGAGCGTGTAGAAATGCAGGCCGGGCGCACCGGCCCTGACCAGGCGTTCGCAGAGCTGCGTCACCACGTCGAGCCCATAGGCGCGGATGGCGGCGGCATCGTCGCCGAAGCTCTCGAACTGCTTGCGCATCCAGCGCGGGATCTCGGCGCCGCAGTTGTCGGCGAAGCGCGAGAGCTTGGAGAAACTGGCGATCGGCATGATGCCGGGAATGATCGGAATCGTGACGCCTGCCGCGCGCGCCTCGGCGACGAAGTGCTCGTAGGCGTCGGCGTTGTAGAAGAACTGGGTGATGGCAGTATCGGCACCGGCCTCGGCCTTGCGCTTGAAGTTCGCCAGGTCGTCCTTCGGGCTTCGCGCCTGTGGGTGGTATTCGGGATAGGCCGCCACTTCGATGTGGAACCAGTCGCCGGTCTCCTTGCGGATGAAGTCGACCAGCTCGTTGGCGTGGCGCAGTTCGCCTGGCTCGGCCATCCCTGAAGGGAGATCACCGCGCAGGGCGACGATGCGGCGGATGCCGACCGCGCGGTACCGTTCAAGGATTTCGCGCACCCGCGCCTTGGTCGAACCGATGCATGACAGGTGCGGCGCGGCGGGCAGACCGGCGGCGCGGATCTCCTCGACCGTCTCGAAGGTGCGATCCTGTGTCGAACCGCCGGCGCCGAAGGTGACGGAAAAGAAGGCCGGTTTCAGCGGCGCCAGTTTTGTCCAGGTGGCGCGAAGCTTCTCGGCCCCTTCAGGGGTCTGCGGCGGAAAGAATTCGACGGAAAGTTCGATGT
>JAEHDA010000332.1 GCA_016880655.1 Rhodocyclaceae bacterium | reverse complement strand
CGGTGGCGCAGGCCGGCGGGCGGATCGACGCGGTGTTCTTCTGTCCGCATACCAACGCCGACAAGTGCAGTTGCCGCAAGCCGAAGCCGGGCATGCTGGAAGAGATCGCGACGCGCTACAACGCCGAGCTGGACGGCGTGCCGGCGATCGGCGATTCACTGCGCGACCTCCAGGCAGCCGAGGCCGTCGGCGCGCAGCCGATGCTGGTGCTGACCGGCAAGGGCAGGAAGACGCAGGTCGACCCCAACCTGCCGCCGGGTACGCTGACTTTCCCCGATCTCGCTGCCGCGGTGGGCTACCTGACGCCATGACCTTCATTCGCTCGCTGCTGTTCATGGTGGCGCTGGTGCTGTTCACCCCGCCCTTCATCATCGTGCTGCTGCTCCTGACATGGCTGCCGAAACGGCAACTGCGGCGCTTCTCGATGATCTGGGTCGATGTTGCCATCTGGCTGATCAGGCATGTGCTGCGCATCGACTACCGGATCATCGGCGCCGAGAACATACCCAAGGCGCCGTGCGTGATTTTCAGCAAGCACCAGTCGGCGTGGGAGACCATCCTGCTCCAGCGCATTTTCGACTGGACGGTGTTCGTCTACAAGAAGGAGCTCCACTGGCTGCCCTTCTTTGGCTGGGGCCTGTATTTCATGCCTTTCGTCGGCATCGACCGCGGCGCCGGCAAGGATGCGCTGGTGCAGGTGGCGACGCGCGGCAAGCAGCGGCTGGACGAAGGCTATTCGGTGATCATCTTCCCGGAAGGCACGCGCGTCGAGCCGGGCAGCAAGAAGCGCTACAAGATCGGCGGCGCCTATCTGGCGGCGCAGGCCGGTGCGCTGGCGGTGCCCGTGGCGCTCAACTCGGGCGAGTTCTGGCGGCGCAAGGCCTTCATCAAACGTCCCGGCACGGTGACCGTGAGCATCGGTCCGGCCATTGACCCGACCGGATTGTCGGCGGAAGATATCAACACCCGCGCCGAGACCTGGATGGAAAACGAGATGCGTCGCATCAGCCCCCACCTGTATGGCAACCCGGAAACGCCAGCCCCAGCTCGCCCTGCGGCTTGAGGCCGAGGCGCCCGACGCGACCGCGCGCTGGTGCGACGGCGCGGCGCTGACCTGTCTCGGCACGACGCTGACCCTGCGCCTCGATACCGACTGCAAGGAAGCCATGCAGGCCGGCAACGAGCTGCACTTGCCGTTGCCGCCCGAGGCGACGCCGCGCCAGGTGCAGGATGCCGCCGAGAGCTGGCTGCGCGCCCGCGCGCTGCGCGTGATTTCTGCCCAGGTGGCGATGGCGGCCCGCGGCCTGGGCCGTGCCGTACCGAAAGTATCGTTGTCCTTTGCTGCGCGCGGCAGTTGGGCGCAGGCTGAGGACAGCGGCTTGCGCTTTCATTGGCGCCTGATCGAGCAGCCGCAGGAAATCATTGCCCATGTGGTGGAGCGTGCCGTGGCCGGCCTGCCGCGCCAGGCCGAATCGCTCGACCTGTTCGCGCTGGCGTGAGCTTGTTCGAGCAACTCCAGCTATTTCGCCTGCCGCCCATCTCGCCACTGGCGCCCATCGCCAGGGCGCGCCATGTCCGGATCGGCACGCACCTCGTGCCCTACGAACTGCGCCAGGGCAAGGGCCGGCGCCTCGCCCTGACCATCGACGAACGCGGCCTGCGAGTCGGCGCGCCACCACGGCTGACTCTTGCGGAGATCGAGGCCTTCGTGCGCGGGCACGGCGACTGGGTGCTGGCGAAGCTCGACGAATTCGCCGCGCGGCATACCCATCGCTTCCTGAGAATCTGCGACGGCGCGCGGCTGCCGGTTCTCGGCACCGACATCGGCGTGAGGGTGGTGAGCGGTGCCAACCGGGTTCTCTGGCAGGACGACGCGCTGGTGCTGGCAGCACGGCCGGATGCCGATCTCGATGCCTTGACCCGCCGCGGCCTGCAACGGCGCGCGCTCGAACACTTTGCCGTTCGCCTCGGCCACTACGCCGCGCTCATGGACCGTCCGGCGCCGCCGCTCGGGCTTTCCTCGGCGCGCAGCCGCTGGGGCAGTTGCTCGACGGCATCGGGCATTCGCATCAACTGGCGGCTGGTGCACCTGCCGCCGCAGTTCGCCGACTACGTGATCGCCCACGAAATGGCGCACCTGGTCGAGATGAACCACAGCGCGCGCTTCTGGCGCGTGGTCGGCAGTCTCTATCCGGAGTGGCGCACCGCCCGCACCGAACTCAAGCGGCGCGCGGCGGAAATCCCCATCCTGTAACGCTTACTGCTGTAGCGCTTCGATGGCGATGTTGATCGTCACGTCGTCGCCGACGAAGGGCACGTTCTTGCCGGCGTTGAAGCTGGAACGCTTGACCACCACGACGGCGTTGGCGCCGATCGCTTCTCGCTTCATCATCGGATGCATCATTTCCTTGAAGTGGGTGATCTTGAGTGTGACCGGCTGGGTGACGCCCTTCATGGTCAGCGTGCCTTCCAGCGCCACCGGGGCATTGCCGGAGAAGCGCAGCGCGGTGGACTTGAAGGTGGCGGTCGGGTACTTCGCCGTGTCGAGATAGTCCTCGCCCTGGATGTGCTCGTTGAAAAGCGTGCTGCCGGTGCTGACCGACTTCATGTCGATGACGATCTCGGCCGAGCCGGCGCCGGTTTCCTTGTCGTACACGATCTTGCCGGTGGTCTTGTCGAAGCGGCTCGTCTGCGTCGAATAGCCGAGGTGGCTGTACGAGAACGACGGGAAGGTGTGGTTGGCGTCGAGCACGTAGGTCTGGGGCGCAGCTTGCGCGGCGACCGGCAGGGCGAGGAAGGGAACAACGGACAGCAGTTGGCGGACGTTCATGAGACTCTCCTTGCGGGGTGGGGATTACTTCTTGTTGGCCTGCGCTTCCGCCAGCAGGCGGAACTTGATCTGCACTTCATTGGCGACGGTGCCGAAATCGGCCCAGATGCCTTCGCCGATGCCGAAGTCGGCGCGCTTGATGACGAGGGTGCCTTCCGCCGTGCCGGTGCGGCCCTGGCCGGTGAAGGTGAACGGCGCCGCGATGTCCTGCGTGCGGCCTTTGATGGTCAGCTTGCCGATGGCCTCGTAGCGGTTGCCGCCGAGCGGACGGATGGCGGTGGCGACGAAGCGTGCGCCGGGAAAGGCCTTGGTGTTG
>JAEHDA010000331.1 GCA_016880655.1 Rhodocyclaceae bacterium | reverse complement strand
TGCGGCGCGGGCCTCGCGGATCATCGTCTCGGTGGTCGGCCAGTCCACGCAGGCGTCGGTGACCGAACAGCCGTACTTGAGCTTGCCCAGGTCCTCGGCGATCGGCTGGTTGCCGGCCTCGATGAAGCTCTCGACCATCAGGCCGACGATCGAACGGTTGCCGACGCGGATCTGGTTGATGCAGTCCTGCATGACCAGCGGCTGCAACTCGGGCTTCTTGTAGCTGTTGGCATGCGAGCAATCGACGACCACGTTCTCGGGCAGCTTCGCTTTCGCCAGCGCCTTCTCGGCCATGGCGACGCTGACCGTGTCGTAGTTCGGCCGGTCGCCGCCACCGCGTAGTACCAGGTGGCCGTAGCCGTTGCCGCGCGTTCGTACCACCGACGAGCGGCCCTGCATGTTGATGCCGAGGAAACTGTGCGGCCGCGATGCGGACAGGATCGCGTTGATCGCGGTGTCGACCGAGCCGTCGGTGCCGTTCTTGAAACCAACCGGCGTCGACAGGCCGGAGGCCATTTCGCGGTGCGTCTGCGACTCGGCGGTGCGTGCGCCGATCGCCGTCCACGCCACCAGGTCGCCGAGGTATTGCGGCGAGATCGGGTCGAGCGCCTCGGTACCCGCGGGCAGGCCGAGCTCGTTCACCGCCAGCAGGAATTCACGCGCCTTCTGCATGCCTTCCTCGATGTGGAAGGAATCGTCGAGCCGCGGATCGTTGATGTAGCCCTTCCAGCCCGTCGAAGTGCGCGGCTTCTCGAAATAGACGCGCATCACGATCAGCAGCGTGTCCGCCACCTCGTCGGCAAGCGCCTTCAGGCGGCGCGCGTAGTCGAGCCCGGCAATCGGCTCATGGATGGAGCAGGGGCCGACGACGATGAACAGCCGCGGGTCGCGGCGAGCGAGGATCGCCTCGATGGCGCGGCGTCCCGCCACGACTGACTTTTCGGCCGCGGCCGTCATCGGTACGCGGCGGTGGATTTCCTCCGGGGTCGGCATCGCCTCGAAGGCTTCGATGTTGAGGTTTTCGGTCTGTTGCATGCTGGTGGGCGGGAAGGGGCTGCGATTCAAAATGCAATTGTATCGCGGCCCACCGCCGGCCATCGCAGTGCAGCAACAACCTGACGCTCAGTCCGGCGGCGCTCCCCGATCGTCCTGCTGGCCCGGCTTGCCCGGGCCGCCTATGCCCCGCACCGGACCGTCCGGCCGTTCCGTGCCGAGCCCGGAATAGAGGGCGGGCACCGTCGTCGCGAGGAGGCGGTCGGCCAGGCGCTGCTGCCGTTCGTCGAGCCGGCCATAGAGGTGCCGCGCCGCGTCGGCGATGTCCTCCAGCGCCGCGAGGCGGTTGCGCACCACGTCGGCCTTGCGGTCGATCTGGCGCAGCGCATTGCCCGGTTCGCCGCGCTCCTGCGCTTCCGGGCGCAACTGGTCGGCCACCAGCGCCCCGACCTTTTCCTGGTAAGCCAGCCAGGCCGGTTCCTGGTCCGGCCGCAGTTTCAACTGGAAGCGCAGGTTGTCCAGTTGCTGCTCCATGCTGGCGATCAGGTGGCTGCCGCTGGCCATGACCGGGCCGCGTGCGCCAGGGCGTCCGCCCGGCCCGTCGCCAGGCGGGCCGCCGCTACCGCGACCAGGGCCGCCGCCGAACTGGGCCGAGCTTTGCCCGGCCCAGCCGCCCAGGAAGGCGACGAGCAGCAGCGCCATGACGTTCCGGAACGACTTCATCGGCGCGCTTCCCGCTTGCCGGGCTCGCGTGGATCACGGGTGTTGCGGCTGTCCAGTTCCTGGCGCTGTTCGGGCGTCAGCAGGCGATAGATCTGCTGGTCGGCCCGCGACTGCATCAGGGCCATTTCCGCCGTTGCCCGGGCGAGTGTGTCGGAGAGCAGCTTGGCCTTCGCGTCGTCATAGCTGCCCGAGAACGAAAGCCTGTGCAGAGCCTCGCGCGACTGCTGCGCTACCCTCGCGCGGGCGCGCAGGTTCGGCAGTTGCGCATGCATGATGTCGAAGATCCGGTCACGCATCGCTT
>JAEHDA010000330.1 GCA_016880655.1 Rhodocyclaceae bacterium | reverse complement strand
ATGGTCAATAGAGTCGCAGTCGGCGCCAAGGATGTCGAGGCCATCAGCGCTGCGCTGCGCCGCGCCGGCGGCAGCGAGAAGGAGCCGGTGGTGGTGATCAACGCCGATGCCAAGGCAGCGCACCAGAGCGTGATCGACGTCATGCAGGCGGCGCAGCAGTCCGGCTATAGCCATATCTCCTTTGCCACGCAGAATCCGTCGCGCTGATCGGGTCGCGGCAGTATCATGCGCCACACGCTTGCGTGTGGCGTTTTTATTTCGGGCAGGACAGTCATGGGTTTGAAGCAGCGAATTGCGGCGGGATGGCAGGGGCGAGGCTTGTCGGCCGTCCTGCTGCTGCCGCAGGCTTTGCTGTTCGCGCTGGCGGTTAATTTGCGCCGGCGGGCTTTTCGACTGGGCTGGGTGCATTCCGTGAAGCTACCGGTGCCCGTGGTGGTGATAGGCAACATCACCGCCGGCGGCAGCGGCAAGACGCCGCTGACGCTCTACCTCGTGCAAGAACTGTCCAGGCGCGGTTGGCGACCGGGCATCGTCAGTCGTGGTTATGGCGGTAGCGCAAAGGGTGTTCAGGTGGTGACGGCGGCAAGCGATGCGGCGTTTGTCGGCGACGAGCCGCTGCTGCTCGCGCAGCGTGCAGGCTGCCCCGTCTTTGTCGGCCGTGACCGCGTTGCCGCGGGGCGGGCGCTTTTGTCGGCGAATGCGGACTGCAATGTCCTGATCGCCGACGACGGACTGCAGCATCTGCGTCTGGCACGGGATGTCGAGATCGTGGTGATGGACGAGCGCGGTATTGGCAACGGCTGGCCCTTGCCGGCCGGGCCCTTGCGCGAGTGTCCGGCGCGCATCGCCGAAGCGCATGCCCTGGTGCTTAACGGCGACGCGCCCGTTCCGCAGGATGTGCATCCGCAGCGGGTTTTTCGCATGCGTCTTGCCGGTGACCAATTTCACAATCTGCACGATCCACAGCGTACCTGCGGCGCAGAGGCCTTGCGCGGCCGGAGATTGCAAGCGCTGGCAGGCATCGGGCACCCAGCGCGTTACTTCCGCCATATCGAGCGGATGGGTCTGCAGGCGGAGATGCAGGCTTTCCCCGATCACCATGTATTTCAACCGTCCGATCTTGCGCTCGCCGGTGCCGAAGTGCTGCTGATGACCGAGAAAGATGCGGTAAAATGCCAAGCCTTTGCGCCGTCGGAAACCTGGGTGCTTCCGGTCGAGGCGCAACTGGATCCCGATCTTGCGCAATGGGTAGTGGAGAAACTCAATGGACAGCCGCCTGCTTGAAATCCTTGTCTGCCCGGTCTGCAAGGGACCGCTCGATGTCCGCAAGGCCAAACAGGAACTGGTGTGCAAGGCCTGCAAGCTGGCCTATCCGGTCCGCGACGACATCCCGGTTATGCTGGAAGAAGAGGCGCGCCAGTTGAGCTACGAAGAGGCGGCGGGCTGATCGTCCGCCGCAGGTGGAGGAATACACGATGTCGTTCAAGATCGTCATTCCTGCCCGCCATGCCTCAAGCCGGCTTCCCGGCAAACCGCTGGCCGACATAGGCGGCAAGCCCATGGTGGTGAGGGTTGTCGAACGCGCGGCGCGAAGCGGCGCGACGGAAATTCTTGTCGCGACCGATCATGAGGATGTGCGTGCCGCTGTCGAACGGCATGGTTTCAGTGCTGTGATGACGCGCCCCGATCATGCCAGCGGAACGGATCGCATTGCCGAGGTCGCCGCGCAACGCGGCTGGGACGACGACACAGTCGTGGTCAATGTCCAGGGCGATGAGCCCTTCATCGAACCCGAACTCATCCAACAGGTGGCGACGGAACTGGCGTCCGATGCCGAAGCTGCCGTGGCTACCGCCTCCCATCCGATCGGAGATGCCGAGGAGTTCTTTAATCCCAATGTCGTCAAGGTCGTGCGTGATGCTCGCGGCCGGGCCTTGTATTTCAGCCGCGCGCCGATCCCCTGGCCGCGCGATGCCTTTGCTGCCGATCGTATGCGTTTGCCGGAAGGATTGCCGGCGCGGCGCCACATCGGGATTTATGCCTATCGTTGCAGCTTCCTGCGGTGTTATGGCGCGCTGTCGCCTTCGCCGCTGGAGGGATTCGAAGCGCTCGAGCAGTTGCGCGTACTCTGGCACGGCTACCCCATACGCGTTGTCGAGATCAGCCACGCACCCGAAGCCGGTGT
>JAEHDA010000329.1 GCA_016880655.1 Rhodocyclaceae bacterium | reverse complement strand
TGGCCTTGGAGTGATCGGCGATGGTGCTGTTCTTGATTTCGACGAAGTTGCCGACGTGCACGTCGGTGCCGAGCTGCGCGCCGGGACGCAGCCGCGCGTAGGGCCCGACCACGCTCTTCGGCCCGACCTCCGCGCCTTCGAGGTGGCAAAAGGCATGCAGCCGGGCGCCCGCCTTGACGACGACGTTCTTCAGCACACAGTTGGGGCCGATGCTGACGCCGTCTTCCAGCGCGACTGTATCCTCGAACACGCAATTGACGTCGATGGATACGTCGCGGCCGCAGGCGAGCTGGCCGCGCACGTCGATGCGCGCCGGATCGGCGAGCGTAACGCCCTGGTCCATCAGCGACTCGGCGATGTTGCGTTGGTGGATGCGCTCCAGCGCCGCAAGCTGCACCTTGCTGTTCACGCCCTCGACCTCCCAGGCGTGATCGGGCTGCGTCGCATCGACCGTCATGCCCTCGCCGACGGCCAGCGCGACGATGTCGGTCAGGTAGTACTCGCCCTGCGCGTTGCTGTTGCCCAGACCAGGCAGCCAGCGGGCCAATGCGGCGGTGGGTGCGACCAGGATGCCGGTGTTCACTTCGTCGATGGCGCGTTCGGCATCGTCGGCGTCCTTCTCTTCGACGATGCGCGTGACCTTGCCTCCGGCGCGCACGATGCGGCCGTAGCCCTGCGGATTCGGCAGCTTGACCGTCAATAGAGCCGGCGTACCACCGCGGCTGACTTTCAGCAGACGCTCAAGCGTTTCGGCACGGGTCAGCGGCACGTCGCCGTAGAGCACCAGCGTCGGCGCGGCGGGATCGAGATGCGGCAGCGCCTGGAGCACGGCATGGCCGGTGCCGAGCTGCGGTTCCTGTTTGGCCCAGGTCAGGTCGTCGGCGGCCAGCGCTTCTCGCACTTGCTCGCCGCCGTGGCCGTACACGACGCAGATGCGCGCCGCGCCCAGCTTGCGCGCGGTATCGAGCACATGGGCCAGCATCGGCTTGCCGGCGATCGGATGCAGAACCTTGGGCAGGTCGGAGCGCATGCGCTTGCCCTTGCCGGCGGCGAGGATGACGACGTTCATGGCCACTCTTGTTCGAATTGGACGACTGATTTTACATGCTCGCCCCAAATGAAAACGCCGGCGATGACGCCGGCGTTTAATCATTCGGACTAATGGTCCTTAGCGAGGCAGCAGCGAACTGCCCATCAGGAATTCGTCCACCGCCCGGGCACACTGCCGACCCTCGCGGATCGCCCAGACCACCAGCGATTGCCCCCTGCGAACGTCACCGGCAGCGAACACTTTCCTGGCGCTGGTCGCATAGCAGCCGTCGCCGTCGGTCGTGGCGGCGGCATTGCCGCGACCATCCCTGGCGACACCGAAGGCGTCGAGCATGGAGGCGACCGGATTGGTGAAGCCCATGGCCAGGAAAACGAGGTCGGCCCTGACCTCGAACTCGCTGCCCGGAACTTCGGACATCTTGCCGCCCTGCCATTCGAGGCGCACGCACTTCAGAGCCTTGAGCTTCCCATTCTCACCAATGAACTCCTTGGTGGCGACGGACCAGTCGCGCGTGCAGCCCTCGCTATGGGACGATGAGGTGCGCAATTTGGTCGGCCAGTAGGGCCAGACCAGCGGCTTGTTTTCGGCCTCGGGCGGCTTGGGCAGCAGCTCGAACTGGGTCACCGAAGCGGCGCCGTGGCGGTTGGAGGTACCGACGCAGTCCGAACCGGTATCGCCGCCGCCGATCACCACGACGTGCTTGCCTGCGGCCGAGATCGGATTCTTCTTGCCGCCGCCGTTTTGCTTGTTCTGCGGGATCAGGAATTCGAGCGCGAAATGCACGCCATCGAGTGCGCGGCCGGGAATCGGCAAATCACGCGGTGTTTCGGAACCGCCCGCCAGCACCACGGCGTCGAATTCCTTGATCAGCTTCGCGGGAGCGACGGTCTTGACGGCATCGTTGGCGACGCCCTTGGGCATGTCCTTGCCGACCATCGTGCCGGTGACGAACTTGACACCCTCGGCCGCCATCTGCGCAGCGCGCCAGTCGATCAGGCGCTTGTCGAGCTTGAAGTCGGGAATGCCGAAGCGCAACAGGCCGCCGAGCTTGTCGTTCTTCTCGAACACGGTCACGTCATGACCGGCGCGCGCCAGTTGCTGCGCGGCTGCGAGGCCCGCCGGGCCGGAGCCGACGACGGCCACCTTTTTGCCCGTCCTGGCGGTCGCGATCTGTGGCACCACCCAGCCATTTTCGCCGGCCTTGTCGATAATGGCGCGCTCCAGCGACTTGATGCCGACCGGCTCGGCGTTGATGCCGAGCGTGCAGGCGGATTCGCAGGGCGCCGGGCAGATGCGGCCAGTCATCTCGGGGAAGTTGTTGGTCGAGTGCAGGATCTCGATCGCCTCGCGCCAGTTGCCCTTGTAGACGGCGTCGTTGAAGTCCGGAATGTTGTTGTTCACCGGGCAGCCGTTGTTGCAGAAGGGAATGCCGCAGTCCATGCAGCGCGCGCCCTGCACCCTGGCCTGGTCGTCGTCAAGATGGCCGACGAATTCCTGATAGTTCTTCAGTCGCCGTTCGACCGGCTCGTAACCCTCGGTCTGACGCTGGAATTCGAGAAACCCCGTGGGCTTGCCCATTATGCGGCCTCCTTCTGCTGCCTAGCCGCCATCTCCTTCAGGGCGCGGCGATACTCGTTCGGGAATACCTTGACGAACCTGGCGCGATTCGCCGCCCAGTCGCCGAGAATGCGCTTGGCCCGGCCACTGCCGGTTTCGGCCAGGTGCTTCTCGATCAGTCGCTTGAGAATCGTCTCATCCGCCTCGCTCAGCTCGCCCACCTTGTGGCGGGTGCCGTCGTTGGCTTGCTCGGCCGCCGGCAATACCTTCTCCAGCGTCACCATCGAGACGTTGCAGCGATTCGCAAAGCTGCCGTCCTCGTCGAACACATAGGCCA
>JAEHDA010000328.1 GCA_016880655.1 Rhodocyclaceae bacterium | reverse complement strand
GCTGCACAAGCGCGAAGTGGCGGGCATGCAAGCCAACACCGCGCAGCGCATCGGCGAGAATCTCTGGCGCGTGCATCCCAACGAGGCGATCAAGGACCTGCCCGGCCTCCGGGTCGGCCTCGCCATCAACCGCAACCGCGACCACGCCTGGGAGCAGGCGCTGACGAAGAAGTCGGCCGAGCGGAAGATTCCGGTCGAGGCCCGCTTCGTCGAGACCGGCGATGGCTATACCTTGACTTTGACGGACAGCGACGGCATCTCCGCCACTGCAAACATCGTCTGCGAAAGTCAGCCGTCGCGACACGCCGATACGGCCGAGGATTCCCTGCGCGAGCAGCTTGCCCGGCTTGGCAATACCGATTTCGATCTGGCCGGCCTCAAGGTCGATTGGCGCGAACCGCGCTTCGTGCCCAACTCGCTGCTCAATCAGTTGCGCCGCGACGCGGTGGCCGCGCTGATTGAGGCGCGTCGCGTGGCATATCACCGGCCGCTGCGCCGGCCCGCTGTCGAGCCGCCCGTGCCCTATCCCGAAGAATCGCTGTCCTTCCTCGCCAACGTGTACAACCCGGCCGCCCGACGCTTCTACGAAAAGCACGGCGTGAAGCTGGTCGCCGCCGCCTACGAGGCGCACGAGGAAACCGGCGACGTACCGCTGATGATCACCCGCCACTGCCTGCGCTATTCCTTCAGCCTCTGCCCGAAGCAGGCCAGGGGCGTCACCGGCGTGCAGGGCCAGGTGCGCGCCGAGCCGATGGTGCTGGTCAACGGCAACGAGAGACTGCGCCTGGAATTCGACTGCCGCGCTTGCGAAATGCACGTCATCGGCAAAATGAAGAGCCATATCCGCAACAGCCAGCCGCCCGGCCATCGCTGATGCTTCGATTCGCCCTGACATCGCTGCTGCTGCTCCTGAGCGCCTGCGCCATGGCCAGGCCGACCGTCGGACTGGTGCTGGGCGGCGGCGGTGCACGGGGCGCCGCCCACATCGGCGTGCTGGAGTTGCTGGAAGAACTGCGCGTGCCGATCGACTGTGTCGCCGGCACCAGCATGGGTGCGCTGGTCGCGGGCGCCTACGCGGGCGGCCTGACGCCGGCCGAAATGCGCGAGGCGCTGGCCAAGGCCGACTGGAGCGACATGTTCATCGACAACCCGGACTACTCGGAACTGTCGTATCGCAACAAGTCGATCTTGCGGCGCTTCGTGCCGGGCTCGGAAACCGGCGTCGGCGTCAAGGGCGTGCAGTACCAGGGCGGCGTGGTCGGCGGCCAGAAGATCAAGCTGTTCTTCAACCAGTTGGTCCGCTCCGACCTCGGCGAGCGCAACATCGAGGGCCTGCCCCTGCCGCTGTCCATCATCGCCACCGACATCGGCAGCGGCGACCGCGTGGTGTTCCGCGACGGCAGCCTGACGCGGGCCATGCGCGCCAGCATGTCGGTGCCCGGCCTGCTCGCCCCGATCGAATACAACGGCCGCAAGCTGGTCGATGGCGGCCTGGTCGACAACCTGCCCATCGAGGAGGCGCGCACCCGCTGCCAGCCCGACGTGATCATCGCCGTCAACGTCGGCTCGCCGCTGCTGAAGCCGGAGGAAATCGGCTCCATGCTCAGCGTCTCGGCGCAGATGGTGAACATCCTCACCGAGCAGAACGTCACCCGCTCGCTGGCCGGGCTGAAGCCGGGCGACATCTACATCAAGCCCGAACTCGAAGGCATCGCCGCGAGCGACTTCCAGAGGAACGCCGAGACCGCCGACCGCGGCCGGCACGCAGCGGAATCGGTGCGCGAGCAGTTGCGGCGGCTCGCCGTCGGCGAGGACGAATACCGTCGCTGGTGGCGGGGCATCGAGCTGGCCCGGCTGGTGCCGCCGAAAGTCGACGAGATCGCCGTGGTTGGCCTGAAGGACGTGAACCCGGCGGCCCTGACCCGTCACCTGGAACAGCAGACCGGCGACCGGATCGAGACCGGGAACCTGAACCGCAACCTGCTGCGTGCCTACGGCGACGGCTATTACGAAGGAATCGACTACGAAATGATGTCGATCCGCGATCGCCACATCCTGCGCATCCTGCCCGTCGAAAAGCCGTGGGGCCCGGATTACGTGCGCGTCGGCGTGCATCTGCAAAGCACGCTGCGGCGCGGTTCCAGCTACGGCTTGCGCGGCGGCTACCACCGCACCTGGCTGAACAGCCTGGGCGGCGAATTCCTGGCCACGGGCGAGATCGGCACCACCGACGCGTTCAACCTCGACTGGTACCAGCCGATCGAGGAACGCCAGACCTTCTTCATCGAACCGCAGCTCGGCTATCGGCGCATGGAGGTCGACATCTTCGAGAACAACAACAAGCTCGCCCAGTACAAATTCACCGAAGGGCGGCTCGGCCTGATGGCCGGAGCCAACATCGGCCGCCTCGGCCAGCTTCGCGCCGGTTGGGAGGAACAGCGCCACACCACCTCGATCGATGTCGGAACGCCGTGGCTGCCGATTGCAGACCAGGGCTACGGCGGCTGGCGGATCGCGCT
>JAEHDA010000327.1 GCA_016880655.1 Rhodocyclaceae bacterium | reverse complement strand
TTACATTTCCGACCTGCCCTCCGACCTGCAATGGGGCGATGTCGGCATCATCACGGTCGTTTCCTTCCTGCTGACGCTGGTGGCGACCCTGTATCCGAGCTGGCGGGCGTCGCGCACCAATCCGGCCGAGGCGCTGCGCTATGAATGAGCCCGTGCTGGCCTGCATCGGCCTGAAGAAGACCTTCGTCCAGGGCGACCTGAACGTGCCGGTGCTGCTGGGCGTCGACCTGGCCATCGGCGCCGGCGAGCGCATCGCCATCGTCGGCGCCAGCGGTTCGGGCAAGAGCACGCTGCTGCACCTGCTCGGCGGCCTCGATGCGCCGAGCGCGGGCAGCGTGACGCTCAAGGGCCGCGACCTCGCCAGGGTCGGCGAAGCCGAGCGCGGCCGGCTGCGCAACGAGAGCCTCGGCTTCGTCTACCAGTTCCACCATCTGCTGCCGGAATTCACGGCCGTGGAGAACGTCGCCATGCCGCTTCGCATCCGCCGCATGGAGCGCGGCGCCGCGGAAGCGCAGGCGGCCGAAATGCTCAAGCGCGTCGGCCTCGGCCATCGCCTGCGCCATCGTCCGGGCGAACTCTCGGGCGGCGAACGCCAGCGCACCGCCATCGCCCGTGCGCTGGTGACGCAGCCGGCCTGCATCCTCGCCGACGAGCCGACCGGCAACCTCGACCGCCAGACCGCCGGCGAGGTGTTCGACCTGATGCTCAATCTCAACGTTGGCGCCAGCCTGATCATCGTCACCCACGACCCCGACCTCGCCGCCCGCGCCGGCCGAGTGCTGACGCTGCGCGACGGAGCGCTGGTCTAAGAAGTCAGCCGTGGCGATACGCGTTACATGGCCCGCAAGCCGCGCGGTACTATGCAGGTCATGCGAATTGCTGTGTTCAACCAGAAGGGCGGGGTGGGCAAGACCACCACGGCGCTGAACCTGGCCGCCGCCCTGGCCCGGCGGGAACGGTCCGTGCTGTTGGTCGATCTCGACCCCCAGGCCCATCTCACCGGCATTCACAGCTCGGCCGGCGTCGACGCGAAGTCGAGCGCCTTCGCGTTCTACGCGGCCAACAAGCCGCTTGCGGAACTGGAGCATGCGTGGCCGGGCATTGGCCAACTGATTCCCGCGCACGGCGAACTCATCAAGGTCGATTCGATGTTCGGCAAGGGCCCGAACGCGCTCAATCGCCTGCGCCAGGGACTTGACGCGGCGGAGGCCGGCCGGACGGTGATCGTCGACTGCTGTCCCTTCCTCGGCGTGCTGTCGCTCAACGCCGTGTTCGCCTGCGATCGCGTGCTGGTGCCGGTTTCGTCCGACTTCCTGTCGACGCGCGGCGCGATGCAGATCGAACGCACCCTGAAGGCGCTGGAACCGGTGCTGAAGCGGCGGGTCGAGCGACGCTACCTGCTGACGCGTTTCGACCGGCGCCGCAAGATGAGCTATGAGGTGCAAAGGCAGTTGTCGGAGTGCTTCGGCCCCGAGCTTTGCGCCACGGCCATCATCGAGAATGTCTCGCTGGCGGAAGCGCCCGCGCATGGCCGCGACATCTTCAACCATGCGCCGAAGAGCCAGGGCGCCCGGGACTATGAGGCGCTGCTCGACGAACTGTTGGCGGGCGGGCTGATTTAGCCGGAGATGAGCTTGGCGACGTCCTCGAAGCTCATGGACGCCGTCTTCAGTTCGCCCTGGACGGCGCCTGATTCGAGGATCTCGCAGTCCCGGTACATCTGGCGCAGCTTGCGTATCGCTTCCGCTTCGTCCCGACCGATGATGGCCAGGTTTTCGACCAGGCTGCCCTCCCGCGTGCGGATGCGGAAGCCGAATTTGGTGTAGCCGGGATCCGTCATCTCTGCGATTCCTCCATGCCGTGCGGCCGGGCCGGTTGCCATCTGCCGCCGCGAAACACTTCCAGCGGCTGGAACTTGATCTTGTAGGCCATCTTGCGGCTGTCCCTGATCCAGTAGCCGAGGTACAGGTAGGGCAGGTTGCGGTGCCGGCACAGCGCCAGTTGCCAGAGGATGGCGTAGGTGCCGTAGCTGGCGCCGGCCACGTCGGGCTCGAAAAACGTGTAGACCGACGAGAGGCCGTCGTCGAGCGCGTCGATGATGCTGACCATGCGCAACACGCCGTTCTCGCGGAACTCGACGAGCCGGCTGTCGACGTGGCTTTGCAGCAGGAAGTGGGCGTACTGGTCGCGGCTGTCGTCGTCCATGCCGCCGCCCTGGTGGCGGGCCACCTGGTAACGCTGGTAGAGCGCGTAGTGCTCCTCGCGGAAGCTGAGTGGCTTCTCCAGGACGACCAGGTCGGCGTGGTGCGCCTGGGCACGGCGATGGCTGCGGTTGGGCACGAACTCGCCGACGACGATGCGCGCCGGCTGGCACTCGCGGCAGGCGTCGCAATACGGGCGGTAGGTGAACACGCCGCTGCGGCGGAAGCCGGCGCGCACCAGTTCGCCGTAGGT
>JAEHDA010000326.1 GCA_016880655.1 Rhodocyclaceae bacterium | reverse complement strand
CGCTATTTCCAGGGGATGCCGAGCCCGGCCGCTGCCGCACTGGTCGCCGGCCTGGTCTGGGTGACGCTCGACGCCGGTTTCACCGGCGAAGAAATACGCTGGTATGCCTGCGTGCTGACCATCTTCGCCGGCCTGACCATGGTCAGCAACATCCGCTACTGGTCGGGCAAGGATATCAACCTGAGGAAGAGCGTGCCCTTCGTCATGGTCGCGGCGGTGGCGCTCGGCTTCGCACTGATCTCGAGCCATCCGCCGGGCGTGTTGTTCGCCCTGTTTCTCGCCTACGCCCTGTCCGGCTATGTCATAGCTTTTGTCGATTGGCTCAATAGGCGCAAGAGGCTTGCGCGTCCCGAATAGTCTGATATAGTCGAGCCATGATTGCGATGACGGCCTTTTCCGCTGCCTTCCTGCTTCTCTCGGGCTTTCTGGCCATGCGTGCGCTGCGCGCCAAGGCCTCGCCCCTGCTGCGCCGCGCGCGCTAGCAAATACATCCCCCACAATTCGAGCATTTCGCACCGGGCGGCCCCAGCCCCCGGCAGGCACAACCGTATCCATCCCCACGGGAGACGATGATGGCAAAAGAACATTTGGTAATTTTCGACACGACCTTGCGCGACGGCGAGCAGAGCCCGGGCGCCTCGATGACCAAGGACGAGAAGCTGCGCATCGCCCGCCAGCTCGAGCGCATGCGCGTGGACGTGATCGAGGCCGGCTTTCCGGCCGCATCAGTCGGCGACTTCGAAGCAGTGAAGGCGGTGGCCGAGGCGATCAAGGACTCGACCGTCTGCGGCCTCGCCCGCGCCAACGAGAACGACATTCGCCGCGCCGGCGAGGCGATCAAGCCGGCCAACTCGGGTCGCATCCACACATTCATCGCGACCAGCCCCATCCACATGCAGATGAAGTTGCGCATGGAGCCCGATCAGGTGCTGGAACAGGCGGTCAAGGCGGTGCAGTGGGCGCGGCAATACACCGACAACGTCGAGTTCTCGCCCGAGGACGGCGGTCGCTCGGACGTCGATTTCCTCTGCCGCGTGCTCGAGGCGGTGATCAACGCCGGCGCCCGCACGCTCAACATTCCCGACACCGTCGGCTACAACCTGCCCTCCGTCTGGGGCGGCCTGTTCAAGACACTGCGCGAGCGCGTACCCAATTCGGACAAGGCGATCTGGTCCACCCACTGCCACAATGACCTCGGCATGGCCGTGGCCAACTCGCTCGCCGCCGTGCAGAACGGCGCGCGTCAGGTCGAGTGCACCATCAACGGCCTCGGCGAACGGGCCGGCAACGCGGCGATGGAGGAGATCGTCATGGCCGTGCGCACGCGTAGCGATCTCTTCGGCTGCGACACGCGCATCGACGCGACGCAGATCGTGCCGGCCTCCAAGCTGGTGTCGCAGATCACCGGCTACGCCGTGCAACCGAACAAGGCCGTGGTCGGCGCGAACGCTTTCGCCCACGAGTCCGGCATCCACCAGGACGGCGTGCTCAAGCACCGCGAGACCTACGAAATCATGCGCGCGGAGGACGTGGGCTGGACCACCAACAAGCTTACCCTGGGCAAGCTCTCCGGTCGCAACGCCTTCCGCACGCGCCTGCATGAACTCGGCATCGACATGTCCAGCGAAGACGCGCTCAACGCCGCCTTCACCCGCTTCAAGGAACTCGCCGACAAGAAGCGCGAGATCTTCGATGAGGATATCTACGCGCTGGTCAGTGACGACGGTATGCCGCCGGAGCATATCCGCCTCGTCTCGTCGATGTTCCACTCGGAAACGGGCGAGGCGCCGCAGGCGAAACTCGTCCTCTCGATTGGCGGGGAGGAGCGCCCGAGCGCATCGTCCGGCAGCGGCCCCGTTGATGCCACCTTCAAGGCCATCGAGAACGTCATCCCCAGCGGTGCCGACCTGTTGCTCTATTCGGTCAATGCCATCACCACCGGCACCGACGCGCAGGGCGAGGTGACGGTGCGGCTATCGAAGGACGGGCGCATCGTTAACGGGCAGGGTGCCGATACTGACATTGTCGTGGCCTCGGCCAAGGCCTACATCAACGCCTTGAACAAGCTGCACGCCGGGGGCGAAAGACTCAATCCGCAGCTGTAGATCGTGCCGAAGGTCGCGTGATCCTCGCGAAATAGACGCTGGCGACGAAGAAGGTCGTCGCCAGCGCTGTTTCGAGCCCCGCCATCACGCGCATCATGCCGGCGTCGGTCGTCACGCGCACCAGTCCCTCCGTCAGGTAGGCGAGGATCAGCAGCGAAGCCCACTGGTGGGTATAGCGCCGGCCATGGAGGATGCCGAACAGCGGCGCCAGCAGCGGCAGGACCTTCAGCACCAGCCATGAACCGCCGGGCTTGAGCGGGGCGAGGCGCAATTCCCAGGCGAGGCACAATCCGATCAGCGCGATCAGGCTGATCGTTGCGATGAGATTGGCGCTTTTCGCGCGGGACGAAAAGTCGGTGCTGGCGGCACGGCGATCATCGGTCAAGTGGGTGTCCCCGGATAGAATGCCGCGATTATATGCACTGGATCCTCGCCCCCTTCCGCCTGGTCGCCAATGTGGCGCGCCGTTTCCACGCCGAGCGCTGTGCGCAGACCGCCGCGGCCTTGTCGTTCGCCACTCTTCTTGCCCTGGTGCCGATGTTCGCGGTCGGTGCGGTCGTGATATCGAGCCTGCCGTTCGGCAGCGGGCTCGGCGCGGCACTGGAGAAGTTTCTGCTGACCAACCTGCTGCCGGACAAGGCCGGCGCGGTGGTTGCCAAGTACGTCAGCCAGTTCGCCCATCGCGCGGAACGTGTCACCCTGATCGGCGGGCTGTTCCTCGCCGTCACGGCGGTTATCCAGATGCTCACCATCGAGCATGCTTTCAACGCGATATGGAAGGTCAAGACGGCGCGACCGTTTTTCCGGCGCTTGGCGATGCACCTCGTGGCGCTGTTGGTGGGGCCGCTGGTGTTCGGTGGCAGCCTCGTCGCCATCACTTATGTCGCCAGCGTGTCGTTCGGGCTGGTGGATGAACCAAACTGGCTCAACGCCTTCGTCTTGAAGTTCCTGCCCTTCATAGTCATGACGGCTCTGTTCGCGCTGGTTTATTGGGCCGTACCCAATCGCCCGATCCGCCCCGCCCACGCCATCACCGGCGGCCTCCTGGCCGCTGCCGGCTTCACGCTGATGCAGCGCCTGTTCAGTCTTTACGTGGCGAAGCTGCCGACCTACACGGTCGTCTACGGCGCTTTCGCGGCCATGCCGGTGTTCCTGATCTGGCTTTCGGTATCGTGGGGCATCATTCTGGTCGGGGCGCTGGTGACGGCCGAATTGCCGCGCGTCCTGGCCGTGCCGGCCAAACGCTCCGGGCCGTCCTAGAGACCCGCAGGCGAGAAATCGCGGGTGAATTCGAAGAGCTCGACGCTCGCCGTTTGGAGCAGCAAATTGCCAGGTGTGCAGTCGGTGAGCTGTATCCGGTCGGCATTCTCGCTGACCAGGGTGAAGGTGCCGCTGCGGTGAATCCCGGGAGCAGCGAGCAGGGCTTCGCCGCGTTTCGTCGCGGGCAGCGGCGGCAGGCGGAAGGCCTCGATCGTGACGTCCTCGGCCGTCATGCCATCACGGCTGCCGTGGCGCACCAGGCGCACAGCTTCACCAGCCTGGGCAACCAGTTCCAAGCCGAGCTCGAGGTGTTCGGGGTTGTCGCTGCGGGCCCAGCGCACGAGATAGAGGCCCCAGGGTTGCTCCGTCGTCGGTTGTACCGCCAGAGCGGAGCCGGCGGCGATGCCGTGGATATCGCCGGAGACATGCATGATCGCCAGTCCGCCCGCGCTCTCGTTGAGCATCATCCAGTTGGTGGCCGTAACGCCGACAGCATTGGCGGCGGAAGGCGCCGCGCCGCGCTGGTAGCGCCAGAGGGCCGGCAGGTCGGTGCAGACCTGGACGCGACTGCTACTACCGTGGCGGGCCGTGTGTCGTTTCGGTGGCTGTGTCCAGCGGCTGGCGGCGCGATGCAGCGCCTGGCGCAATGCCGGGTCCGCGGCGCGCTCGTCTACGCCCAGCGCCTGCGGGGGCTCACCGGCCTCGAGGTGCTCCACCTGTTCGAGCGCCGAGCGACCGAGCTCGT
>JAEHDA010000054.1 GCA_016880655.1 Rhodocyclaceae bacterium | reverse complement strand
TCCCGACCTGCGGTTTCTCGTCCCGCGCAGCGCAGGTGCTGAAGGCCTGCGGCCTAAGGGATTTCAAGCACGTCAATGTGATGATGGAGCCGCCCGAGGTATGCCAGGCGGTGTGCGACTACGCGCACTGGCCGACCTGGCCGCAGCTTTTCATCGGCGGCGAGTTCATCGGCGGCGCCGACATCATGACCGAGATGTACCAGAACGGCGAGCTACAGCAGAAGCTGGCGGGACTGACCCAGGCCGCATAAGACGCACTCTTATCCGCGGAGTTCCGCCAGCAGTCTGCCCATCATGCGCCGCGCCTGATTGAGATAGCCGGCGCCGAACAGGTTGAAGTGGTTGAGCACGTGGTACAGGTTGTAGAGCACCTTGCGCGTTTCGTAGCCAGGGTCCAGCGGCCAGGCGGCGCGGTAGCCGGCATAGAACGCTTCGGGGAAGCCGCCGAACAGTTCGCTCATGGCGATGTCGGCTTCGCGGTCGCCATAGTAGACGGCCGGATCGAAGATGACGGGCGTGTCATCCGGCAGCGCCGAGGCGTTGCCGTCCCAGAGGTCGCCGTGCAGCAGCGAAGCGTGCGGCCGGTAGTCGAGAAAGAAGGCGGGAAGGCGTTCCGCGAGTGATTCGCCTTGTTCGGCCAGCTTCCTCTCCATGCCATTGCCGATCGCCCGGAGCAGTTGCGGCCGCAGCCTGCGGTCGGCATAAAAGCGCGGCCACTCGTCGTGCCAGCCGTTCTCCTGTGGTGAGCCGCCGATGTAGTTGTCGGCAGCGAACCCGTAGCGTTCCCCGACATGACGGTGCAAGTCGGCGAGCTGGCGTCCGAGCCGGGCGCCGCTGGCGCGATCGAAGCCGCGCAGTTCGAGGTACTCCAGTTCGAGATGCGCCTGGCCGCCGACCATGCCGCAGGCAAACACCTCAGGCACACGCACAGCGCCGGTGGCGCGCAACGCCGCGAGTCCTTCGGCTTCGGCGGCGAAGCGGGGCAGGTCTTCGGTCGCGCCGGTCTTGACGAACCGCCGCGGCGACGCTGCGGCCATCAGTCTGCCGAAAGGCGGATGTTGGCCTGGCTCAGCCGGCCGGCCAGAACTTCGAGGAAGGCCTGGTAGAAATGCATGCGGCAGGTGTCGGACGCGTTGCGCAAGCCGGCTCCGGAAATGGTCACCACCTTGGCCGTCGTCTGCGCGATCACGTCGGCGCCGCGCAAATGGTCGCTACGGCCGATCACGGCCATTTCGCCGACGCAGTCCCCGGGCGCGAGCATGCTCAGGGTGCGTTCCTTCTTGGCAACGCGCAGCTCGCCGTCGGTGAGGAAGCAAAAGAAGTCGCCGATCTCGCCGTCCTTCATGATCACGGTGCCTGGCGCCACCTGGTCCCAGCGCGAGAAGCGCACCACCTCCCAGATCTCGACATCGGAGAATTCGTCGAAGAAGGGTAGCTGGCGCAGGGTCTCGAACTTCTCGCTGTCGGGAAAAACCTGCTTGCGGCTGGCGAGTTGCGAGTTGCGGAAGGCCTGCGCCAGGTCGTGGGAAAAGACCTCCCAGGTCGCGTAGCGGGCGTCGAGATCCTTGTGCATGGCGCGGGCGACGACGGCGTCGAGGTTGGGCGGCACCTCGCGACGGAAGCTCGACGGCGGCGGCGGGTCGACGTTGCAGATCTGGTAGACCATGGCGAAGTTGTTGGCGGCCTGGAACGGCA
This sequence comes from Rhodocyclaceae bacterium, assembly GCA_016880655.1. Lineage (GTDB taxonomy): Bacteria > Pseudomonadota > Gammaproteobacteria > Burkholderiales > Rhodocyclaceae > Fen-999. Next base: position 10,934 of record JAEHDA010000054.1, on the reverse strand, counting down.
GGCGGCCGGCGAGCAACTGGTACATCACCACGCCGAGGGAATAGATGTCGGTCTGGTGATTCAACTCGGTTTCGCGCACCTGCTGCGGCGACATGTAGGCCGGCGAGCCGACGCCGGAGACCTGGGTTTGGGTCCGGTTGGAGGCCTGGATCGCGGCGCCGAAATCGGAGATCTTGATGTCGCCGCGCATGGCTTCGTCGAGGGACTCGGCGAGCAGGATGTTGGCTGGCTTGATGTCGCGGTGCGTGATACCGAGCCGAAAGGCGTAGTCGAGCGCCCGCGTGCACTTGAATATGATTTCGACCAGGCGATCCAGCGGCAGCAGGTTGTCGGGAGAGCAATACTGTTCCAGGGTGCCGCCCGCCACGTACTCCATGACGATGTAGCTCTGTTCCTCGGAGACCACTGCATCGTAGATCTGGGCGATGTGCGGATGCACCAGCTTGCCCGCCAGCGAGGCTTCGTTGCTCAGCAGGCGCCGGTATACGCGGCCCTGCATTTCGTCGTGCAGGACCTTCGGGTCGATCAGCTTGATGGCGACGTCGCGCTTGGCGAACGGATCATGGGCAAGCCAGACAGTGGCCGTGGAGCCTTCGCCCAGTTTGCGGACGAGTGCGTATTTGCCGAGCTGACGCATCAGAGGCGCTTGCGGGCCCGGACGATGGCGGCCTTGACCTGGGCCGGGGCGGTGCCGCCGACATGGTCGCGGGCGGCCAGCGAGCCGGCCACGGTCAGCACCGAAAACACGTCGTCGCCGATCAGCGGCGAGAACTGCTTCAGGTCGGCGAGCGAGAGGTCGGCCAGGTCGCAGCCCCTGGTTTCCGCCGCGCGCACGGCGCGCGCCACGGCCTCGTGGGCGTCGCGGAACGGCAGGCCCAGTTTGACGAGATAGTCGGCGAGGTCGGTTGCAGTCGCGTAGCCCTGGCGCAGCGCGGCGGCCATGTTCTCCGGCTTGACGTGGATGCCCGGCACCATGTCGGCGAAGATGCGCAGGGTGTCGATCAGCGTGTCGGCCGTGTCGAACAGCGGTTCCTTGTCTTCCTGGTTGTCCTTGTTGTAGGCGAGTGGCTGGCCCTTCATCAGCGTCAGCAGCCCCATCAGGTGGCCATAGACACGACCGGTCTTGCCGCGCGCCAGTTCGGGTACGTCGGGGTTCTTCTTCTGCGGCATGATCGAGGAGCCGGTGCAGAAACGGTCGGCGAGGTCGATGAAACCGACGCGCGGGCTCATCCAGAGGATCAGTTCCTCGGAGAAGCGCGAGACATGGGTCATCACCAGCGAAGCCGCGGCGCAGAACTCGATGGCGAAGTCGCGATCTGAAACGGCGTCGAGCGAATTCTCGCAAACGCCGTCGAAGCCGAGCTCGCGCGCGACGAGCTCGCGGTCGATCGGAAAGGTGGTACCGGCCAGTGCGGCTGCGCCCAGCGGCAGGCGGTTCATGCGGCGGCGGCAGTCGGCGAAGCGCGAGCGATCGCGCGCCAGCATCTCGACATAGGCGAGCAAATGGTGGCCGAAGGTGACCGGCTGGGCCACCTGCAGGTGCGTGAAGCCGGGCAGCGGCGTCTCGGCATGCTGCTCGGCGACGTCGAGCAGGGCGGCCTGCAGGTTGCGCAGCAGGCCGTCGATGTCGTCGACACAGTCGCGCAGCCAGAGCCGGATGTCGGTGGCGACCTGGTCGTTGCGCGAGCGCCCGGTGTGCAGGCGCTTGCCCGCATCGCCGACCAGCGCGGTCAGTCGCTTCTCGATGTTGAGATGCACGTCCTCGGCGTCGAGGCTCCATTCGAACTCGCCGCGCTCGACCTCGCCCGCGATTTGCGCCATGCCGCGTTCGATGTCGGCGAGGTCCTGCGCGCCGATGATGCCCTGGCGCGCCAGCATCTTCGCGTGCGCCAGCGAACCACGAATGTCCTGGGCCGCCATGCGGCGGTCGAAGAACACCGAGGCGGTGTAGCGTTTGACCAGTTCGGAAACGGGTTCCGCGAAGCGGCCTGACCAGGCTTTGTCTGACATAATGAAGGTTGCTATGAGCATGGTTCCGTAACATGGCGAGTATACGGGAAATGGGGTACGACGCAGGCGAACGCTGGCGTCAAAACTTCCGCACACTTCGGTTGCCGGACTTCTGCAATCTCGGCACGTGGCTGCGTGTCCTGCTGGCGGTGAACGGCATGGCGCTGGCGATGGCCATGCACGGCAGCCGGCAAGCTTCGGCGCTGGTCGGCGCATTCGCCGAACTGGCTGCCTATGTCGAGCCGATCACCTTCGGCAGCCTGATCATCCTTTGCGGCGGTCAACGCTGGTTGTCGCGCCTCGCGCCGCCCCTTCAGGCGCTTGTCGTGCTGGCGGTCGCGCTTGCCTGCGCCACCCTGACGGCGGCATTGCTGGCGCCACTCGACGACGGGCAGCAGTCGTTGCTGCGCATCTGGTTCCTGACCGCGCTGGCCGCAGTGGTGATGGTGGCCTGGTTCGACCTGGCCGCGCGTGCCCATGCGCCGGCGTTGGCGGAAGCGCGCCTGATGGCCCTGACCGCGCGGATCCGCCCGCATTTCCTGTTCAACAGCCTGAATGCCGTGCTGGGCGTGATCCGGTCCGACCCGCGCCGGGCCGAAACCGCGCTCGAAGAGCTGGCGGAACTGTTCCGTACCCTGATGCAGGACAACCGCGAGCTGGTACCGCTGTCGGCCGAGATCGCGCTGTCCCGCCAATATCTCGACCTGGAGCGGTTGCGGCTGGGCGAGCGCCTGCAGGTGCGCTGGGACGTGGAATCATGCCCGCCGGACGCGCTGGTGCCACCGCTGATGCTCCAGCCCCTGCTGGAGAACGCCGTCTATCACGGCATCGAGCCGCTCGGCGAGCCGGGCGAGGTCGAGGTGCGCATGGCGTGCCGCCACGACCGACTTTCCTTCGAGATCGCCAATCCCCGTGGCACGTCCGACATGGGCAACCACCACGCCGGCAACCGCATGGCGCTGGCGAACATCCGCGAACGCCTGGCGCTGTTCTTCGACCTGGAAGCGAGCCTGACCACCGAAACGGTCGACCGCCGCTTCGTGGTGCGCATCGAGCTGCCATACCGGCGCGGGGCGGCGAAGTGAGCGGCGTGCTGCGAATACTGATTGTGGACGACGAGGCGCCGGCCCGGACGCGCCTGCGCAACCTCCTCGACGACATCGCCGGCGAAGTGCCGACGCAGGTCGTCGCCGAGGCGGGTGACGGCATCGAAGCCCTGCAACGCATCGACGGTGCGGAGATCGACATCGCGCTGGTCGATATCCGCATGCCGCGCATGGATGGCATCGAACTGGCGCGGCACCTCGCCGGCTTGGCCAGGCCTCCTGGCGTGATTTTCGCCACTGCCTACGACCAGTATGCGGTCAAGGCGTTCGAATTGTCGGCGGTGGACTACCTGCTCAAGCCGGTCAAGGCGACTCGACTTGCCGAGGCGCTGGCCAAGGCGGCCAGGACGCCAGCGCCCGCCACCGCCGTGGTGAGGGCCGCCGAGGCGATCGAGCCGGGCGGGCGCAAGCAACTGCGCAGCCTCGAACGCGGCAAGGTGCTGCTGGTGCCGGTGGCGGATGTCCTCTATTTCAAGGCCGAACTGAAGTACGTCACCGCGCGCACGCGCGAGCGCGAGTTCCTGATCGAGGAATCGCTGGCGCAGCTGGAAGACGAATTCAAGCACCGCCTCATGCGCATCCACCGCAATTGCCTGGTGGCGCGCGCCGCCGTGTCCGGATATGAGCGCGAACACGAGGCGGCTGGCGAAGCAGAGCCGCGCTGGGCGCTGATCCTGAACGGGCTTGAGGAACGGCTGCCGGTCAGCCGGCGCCTGTGGTCGCAGGTGAAGGCAGAACTGGCCGCGCGGTAACCGACCCGGACCGACCGGGGGCGACGATCATTCGTTGTGGCGTTCGCCGGCCTCGTAGCCGATTTCGCTGACCCAGCTCCAGACGTCGCCGTCCTGTTTGGGCGGCTCCGGCAGCAGGTGGAGCTTGCGATAAACGCTGATCAGCGCCTGAAGTTCGCCGAAAACCTCGACCGGAAAGCCTTGTCGGCCGCTACGCTGGGTCAGCGTCAGGTCCTCGAAGAAGCGCTCCATCTCGACCGAATTCGGCAAATTGGCGATCTTCTCGAGCACATGCGGGTACTTCTGCTCGAGCATCTTCGGGTACGCATGGGCGTAGGCAGGACCGAGCAACGCCAGCATGCGCTCATGGACTTTCGGATCGATCGCCATTGGTGTCCCTCCCAGATCGTTGAAATCATTCTAGTGCATCAGCCGCTGTTGCGGAGTCCCGCCGCAATGCCATTGATGCTCAGGTGGATGCCGCGCTGCACCCGCTCATCGGTCTCGCCGGCCCGGTGGCGGTTGAGCAGTTCGACCTGTAGGTGGTTGATCGGATCGAGGTAGGGAAAGCGGTTGCGGATCGAGCGCTTCAGCAGCGGATTGCCGTCGAGCAGTTCCGCCTGCCCCGTGATGGTCAGCAGGGCATTGACCGAGGCATGCCACTCGCTGCGGATCCGCTCGAAGATGGCCGTGCGCAGCCCTTCGTCCTTGACCAGTTGCGCATAGCGGGCGGCGATCGCCATGTCGCTCTTGCCGAGCACCATGTCCATGTTCGAGAGCAGGGCGCGGAAGAAGCCCCACTCCCGGTGCATCTGCCGCAAGAGCTGCATGCCGGCCTCGCCGTGCGCCGCGCGGTACGCATCGACCGCCGAGCCGAAGCCGTACCAGCCGGGCAGCATGACGCGGCACTGCGACCACGAGAACACCCAGGGGATCGCGCGCAGCGATTCGATGGCGTGCGTCTGGCTGCGCGAGGCGGGCCGGCTGCCGATGTTGAGCTGGGCGATTTCCGAGATCACCGTCGATTCCCAGAAGTACTGCTCGAAGCCCGGCGTTTCATAGACCAGGCCACGGTAGGTCCGGAACGCATGGTCGGAGATCTCGGCCATCGCAGCGAGGCATTCTTCGCTCGGGTCGTCGTGCTCGTGCGGCAGCAGCGTTGCCTCCAGCGTCGCGGCGGCCAGCGTTTCCAGGTTGCGCCGGCCGAGTTCGGGATTGGCGTACTTGGAGGCGATTACCTCGCCCTGCTCGGTGATGCGGATGCGGCCCTGTACGGCCCCGGCCGGCTGGGCGAGGATGGCCTGGTAGCTGGGCCCGCCGCCGCGACCCACCGTGCCGCCGCGGCCGTGGAACAGCCGCAGCGTGACGCCATGCTTGCGGAAGACCTCGATCAGCGCGATCTCGGCGCGATAAAGCGACCAGCCCGAAGTGAGGAAGCCGCCATCCTTGTTGCTGTCGGAATAGCCGAGCATCGCCTCCTGGCATGCGCCGCGCGATTCCAGCAGGCGGCGATAGGCCGGCAGGCCGAGCAGGCGGTCCATGGCCGGGCCGGCGGCTTCGAGGTCGGCGATGGTCTCGAACAGCGGCACGATGTTGACGTCGAGTTCGCCCTCGCGCGGCCGCAACAGTCCCGCTTCCTTGAGCAGCAGCGCGACTTCGAGGATGTCCGAGACGCCGTCGGTCTTCGAGATGATGACGTTCTCGATGGCCGATCTTCCGTAGCGCTGGTGCGCCTCGCGGGCGGCGCGGAAGATCGCCAGCTCGGACATCGTCTCGTCCGAGTAGGTAAAGAAGGGCGTCGACAACAGGCGCGGTGTCGCCAGTTCGCCGAGCAGCAGGGCGATGCGGCCTTCCTCGCTGCGGCCGGCGTAGTCGACGCCGGGCCGGGCGGCCTCGAACAACTCATGCACCGTGCGCACGTGCACGTCGGAGTTCTGGCGCAGGTCGATCGGCGCCAGGTGGAAGCCGAAGATCGATACCGCACGGCGCAGCCGGCGCAGGCGGCCGCGCGCCAGCAGCGCCGAACCGTGGGCAACCAGCGAGCGGTGGATGATGTCGAGGTCGGCGGCAAACTCGTGCGCCGTCGCGTATGGCGCGGCTTCCGCCACTGCCTGGCGTGGTGCTTCCATCCCGTCGAGCACGCGGGCGGTGGCGGCGAGCCGCGCGTAAAGGCCGGCGATGGCGCGCCGATAGGGTTCGTCGTCGCGATGCGGGCTGTGGTCGGGCGAGGCGGCGGCCAGCGCCGCCAGTTCGCCGGAGACGTCGACCAGCAGGCTGGTCGGCGACAGGGCGGCGCCGAGCTTGTGCGACTGGTCGAGGTAGAAGGACAGCGCGCGCCGGCTCTGGGCGCGCAGCGCGCCGGTCAGCACGTCGGCTGTGACGAAGGGGTTGCCGTCGCGGTCGCCGCCGATCCACGAGCCGGGGCGCAGGAACGGCGGCAGCTCACGTTGCGCGGGCCAGTCCGGCACCAGCGTCGCCAACTGGTCCTCGACCGTGTTGTAGAGGCGGGGCAGGGCGCGCAGGAAGGTGGTGTCGTAGTAGGACAGCGCATTGCCGACCTCGTCCATGACCGCGAGCTTGACCGGCCGCAGCATGCGCGTCTGCCACAGCGTGAGCACCGCGCGGCGGATTGCCTCTTCCCCTTCGAGCGCTTCCTGCGGCGTCAGTTGGCGGCGGTCGCGCTCGTCGAGCAGCGCGGCGATCTTCCACTGGCAGTCGAGGATGCTCTTGCGCTGCACCTCGGTCGGATGCGCGGTGAGCACCGGATTCACCTGGGCGCCGGTGAAGAAGTCCGCCAGCCGTTCGGCGCTGACGCCCATGCCCAGCGCGCGTTCGACCGAGTGGGCGACGCTGCCCTCGCGCGGCGCCGAGCCGGCGATGGCGTGCGAGCGCGCGCGGCGGATGTGGTGCTGGTCCTCGGCGATGTTGGCCAGGTGCGAGAAGTAGCTGAAGGCGCGCACCACCTGGTTGGTCTGTGCCGGCACCAGGCCACCGAGCAGCGCATGCAGTTCGCGCCGCGCTTCGACGTCCTCGTCGCGGTGGCAGCGAATCGACAACACGCGCACCCGCTCGATCAGCTGGAAGGCGGCGTCGCCGTCGAAGGCGCGCAGCGTGTCGCCGAGGATGCGGCCGAGCAGCCGGATGTCCTCGCGCAGCGGCTCGTCCTTGTCCGGCGCGCCAGGTGGCGTGTCACCACGGCTGACTTTCTTCATTTCGCCCCGTTCCGCAGTCGGTGGCGGCTGTCTTCGATGGCGTCCTCGATCAGCGTGCCGTAGAACTCGGGCAGGCGGTAGCCGACGATGGCGCTCGCCAGTTCCCGGCCGTCGTCGGCGAAAAACATCAGGGTCGGCGTCATCTTCGCGTTGTGCATGCCGGCGAAGGCGCGGTGGCTGGTGCGCCGGCCGGCGAAGTCGATCAGCCGCGCGTTGCTGTCCAGATCGACCTGCCGGAACAACGCGCCTCCCGGGCTGGCCGTGGCTTGCGTCGCCATGGCGTTGAGGTGTTCGCGGCGCGCCTTGTCGCACCAGCCGCAGGGCGTGCGGCTGAACAGGACGACGATTGGCTGCCGGGCGGCATGGGCCTTCTTGCCGTCCGCAGCAAGGTTTTCGGCCATCGGCACGGGCTGGATGGCCACGGCCGCGGTGGTCCACCATGCTAAAATCAGCCCGAAAATCTGACGTTGCCAGACCGTTGCCGGTGGCGCCATTTGTCCCTCTCTTGCTGCTTCTCAAATATTTGGGCCGCCCAGTGAATCCCACCAAGAACCAGGTTCCCGAGCGCATCGTGATTGCCACGCGCGAATCCCGCCTAGCCCTCTGGCAGGCGGAACACGTGCGCGATCTGTTGCAGAAATTATACCCGGCGTGCCGCGTCGAACTGCTCGGCATGACCACCCGCGGCGACCAGATCCTCGACCGGCCGCTGGCCAAGGTCGGCGGCAAGGGCCTGTTCGTCAAGGAACTCGAAACCGCACTGCTCGACGGCAGCGCCGACATCGCCGTGCATTCGATGAAGGACGTACCGATGGAACTGCCGCCCGAGTTCGCCCTGGTGGCGACCGGGCCGCGCGAAGTGCCACTCGATGCCTTCGTTTCCGGCAAGTACGCGAGCCTCGACGACCTGCCACCCGGCGCCGTGGTCGGCACCTCCAGCCTGCGCCGCGAAGCGCAGTTGCACGCCCGCTTTCCATATCTGGCCGTCGCTTCGCTGCGCGGCAACCTCGATACCCGGCTGCGCAAGCTCGATGAGGGCCAGTACGACGCGATCATCCTCGCCGCCGCCGGCCTCACCCGGCTGGGCCTGAAGGAACGCATCCGCGCCGTACTGCCGGCCGAGGTGTCGCTGCCGGCCGCCGGACAGGGCGCGCTGGGCATCGAGGCCGTGGCCAGCCGCCCCGAGGTCGCAGCGTGGCTCGCTCCGCTCGACGATGCCGCGACTGCGGCTTGCGTGCGCGCGGAGCGCGCCGTGTCGCGCGCGCTGGCGGGCAGTTGCGAAGTTCCCCTGGGCGCCTACGCCGAAATGCGCGACGGCGCACTCTGGTTGCGCGGCTTCGTCGCCACGCCGGACGGCACGCGCATGGCGCATGCCGAACTGACCGGCACGGCAGCCGAGCCCGAGGCGCTCGGATTGCGCCTCGCCGCGGAGCTGCGCGCGCAGGGCGCCGACGATATTCTCGCCGCGCTTGGCTGAACCGATGACGGTCGCCGATCCTCTCGATGGCCGCAACATCGTCGTCACGCGGCCGGCCGGCCAGGCGGCGCACCTGGCCGAAGCGCTGATCGGCCTCGGCGCCAGGCCGATCCTGTTTCCCGTGCTGGCCATCTTCGACGTCGAGGATCCGGCGCCGCTACAGGAGATGGCGATTCGTCTCGACGAGTTCGACTGGGCCTGCTTTGTCAGCCCCAACGCGGTGGAGAAGTCGCTGGCGACGATTCTTGCCAGGCGGCCGTGGCCGGCACGCGTGCGTGCCGCGACGGTAGGCAGGAGCAGCGAGCTGGCGTTGGCGAAGTTCGGCGTAGCCGACGTGGTGGCGCCGCAGGGCCGTTTCGATTCGGAGGCCTTGCTGGAGTTGCCGGAGCTACAGGAGATGACCGCCAAACGCGTGGTGATCTTCCGCGGCGACGGCGGCCGCGAACTGCTCGGCGACACCTTGAAGCAGCGTGGCGCGACGATCGAATACATCGCCTGCTATCGGCGCGACAAGCCGGCGCTCGACCCGGCGCCACTGCTCAAGCTGTGGGGCGAGGGCCGGCTCGACGGCGTTACCGTGACCAGCAGCGAGGGCCTGCGCAATCTCGTCGACATGGTGGGCAAGCTGGGCCAGACATGGCTGAAGAAGACGCCGCTGTTCGTGCCGCATCAACGCATCGCCGGCCTGGCGCGCGCGCTCGGCTGCCATGAAGTGATTCTTACCGGACCGGGCGACGAAGGCCTGGTGGCCGGATTACTGGAGTACTACCGTGACCACGCCCGAGTTGCCTGAACCCGCATCGGCCCCACCGGCCCCGTCGCCGCAGACTTTGCCGGAGCGCAGGAAGGGTGCCTGGCGGCGGCCCGGCGCCGTGATTGCCGCCGTCGCGCTGGCGCTGCTCGGCTGGCAATGGCTGGAAACCCGCCAGAGGATCGCCGGCGTGCAGGAAGAGCTGGCCAAGCGCCTGGCCGACAACGATGCCGTGGTCAAGGAAAGCCTGGTCGTGGCGCGCAACACGCAGGCGGCGCACGCAGTGCTACAGGGCAAGGTGGCCCAGCTCGAAGCGCAGCTGGCGGAGGCACAGGGCCAGCAAGCCGCCTTCGATGCGCTGTATCGCGAGTTGTCGAAGGGCAGCGATGAACGCCTGTTGGCCGAGGTGGAACAGGGCGTGGCGATGGCCGCGCAGCAACTGCGCCTGGCCGGCAACGTCGAGGCGGCGCTGATCGCCCTCTCGGGCGTCGAGGCGCGCCTGGCAAAGGTGGCCCGCCCGCAGTTTGCAGGCCTGCGCAAGCTGATCGTGCGCGACATCGAACGCCTGAAGGCGCAGCCTGGTGCCGACGTGCCCGGCCTGACGACCAAGCTGGAAGGCATCATCGCCGGCATCGATTCGCTGCCGCCCGCCTACGAGCGGCGCCCGAAGCCCGAGCCGGCGCGGCCGGCCGGGCCGCCGACCCAGGCAGGATTCTGGCAGGCGCTGGCGCTGGATTTCTGGCACGAACTGCGGCAACTGGTACGCGTCGAGCGCATCGACTCGCCCGGCCATGCCGATCCCGGCCTGCTCTCGCCGAGCCAGGGCTTCTTCCTGCGCGAGAACCTCAAGCTGCGCCTGGTCAATGCCCGGCTGGCCCTGCTGACCCGCGATCGCCGAGCTTTCCGCGAGGATGTCCGTCAGGCGACGCAGTGGCTGGAGCGCTATTTCGACGGCTCTGCCCGCCCGGTGCAATCGTCCCTGGCGACCTTGCGGGGCATGCAGACGATCGATGTCGGCGCGGATTTGCCGGGCCTCAATGAAACCCTCGATGCGGTGCGGAGTATCAAACTCGCTCGCGAGAAGAAGTAGCGGCCCATGCGCACCCTGCTCTGGTTCCTGATTCTTGCTGCGGTGGCGACCGGCCTGGCCGTGGCCGGTCGCTACAACGACGGCTATGCGCTGATCGTGCTGCCGCCCTGGCGCATCGAGATGTCTTTCAACCTGCTGGCCATCCTGGTGATCAGCGCCTGTGGCGTGATCTACCTGCTGCTGCATGCGATCGCGACCGTGGTGCGCATGCCGGCCGCGGTGCAGGAGTTCCGCACGCGGCGCGCGCGGGCGCGTGCCGACGGCGCATTGCGCATGGCGGTGCTGTCGTGGCAGGAAGGCCGCTACAGCCAGGCGATCAAGAGCGCCGAAACCGCTTTCGACGCCGGCCATGCCCAGGGCCTGGCGGCGCTGGTGGCGCTGCGCGCCGCGCATGCCATGCACGACAGCGAACGTCAGGCGCTCTGGAGCCGGCGGCTGCTGGAAAACGAGGCGGGCATCCGCGGCGTGCGCCTGAAGGCGGAGGCTGAACTGGCGCTCGACAACCGCGATCTCGACCTGGCGCGCGAACGCGTCGACCAATTGCTGGCGGAAGGCGG
>JAEHDA010000053.1 GCA_016880655.1 Rhodocyclaceae bacterium | reverse complement strand
GCCGTGGCGATACGCCGGATCGCGGCTCACGCCCGGTGTAAGGTTTCCGCCTGTCGCCCCGACTGATTCCTTACCCCGAACCGCCGCGGGTCGGGATGCCGAGGAGAAGCGCTGCCGTGAGCCATGTCGCATTGAGTCCCGCCGTTGCCTGGATCAGAACCTGGGGACGCCTGCTGGCCGTGGCGGCTTTCGTGGTCGTGCTGCTGCTCGGCTTTCGGCTGAGCGGCCTGAACGAGCAGTTCGAGCTGGCGACGCTGCAACGGGGCATTGCCGGCCACCCCCTGGGCGGGGTGCTGTTCTTCGTCGTCCTGTTTTCGCTGGGCAACCTGCTGCTGATTCCCGGCTGGGTGTTTCTCGCCGCCTCGGTCTACGCATTCGGCGCTCCCCTGGGCGGGCTGGCCACCTATGCGGCGGCGTGCGTGTCCTGCGCGGTCACGTTCTGGGTGATCCGCCTGCTGGGCGGCGACGCGCTGCGTCGGCTCACGAATCCGCTGGCGCTGCGGATATTCCGCCAGCTCGACACGGCGCCGCTACGCAGCGTCGTGGCGCTGCGCATGCTGTTCCAGACGTTGCCGGCGCTGAACGGCGCCCTCGCCTTGTCGGGCATCCGCTTTCGCCACTACATGCTGGGCACGCTGCTCGGGCTGCCCTTGCCGATCGCGATCTACGTGGTCTTCTTCGACCAGCTGGCGCTATGGCTGGGCACCCGCTGACCGCCGGCCCCGGGCGCCGGATTATCGGCGCGGGTGACTTCAGGAACGCAGCTCCGGCAGCTTCTCGGCGCGCGGCACGAAGGCGAGCGCGACGCCGTTGTTGCAGTAGCGCTTGCCGGTGGGCGGCGGGCCGTCGTCGAAGACATGGCCCTGGTGGCCGGCGCAGCGGCTGCAATGGTATTCGGTGCGCGGCAGGATCAGCTTGAAGTCGGTGCGCGTCCCGATCGCCCCCGGCAAGGCCTGCCAGAAGCTCGGCCAGCCGGTGCCGCTTTCGTACTTGGCGCTGCTGTCGAACAGCGGCTGGAAGCAGGCGGCGCAGACGAAGGTGCCGTCGCGCTTCTCGTTGTTGAGCGGGCTGGTGCCCGCGCGTTCGGTGCCCTCTTCGAAGAGCACCTGGTGGGCGGGCGCCGGCAACAGGCGCGCCCATTCGGATTTGGACTTGATCAGCATGGGCTTGGCTTCTTCCTTGGCGAGGGCGGGACGGGTGCCTGTAGCGAACAGCGACAGGCCGAACAGTGCAAGCAGCGATTTGCGGCGGTCCATGGTTTCCTCCTGGGTGAATTGAGCGTCCTTCGCGTCGAGAAGTTCAATTGTCAGTCGCCGGCCGGCCGGCTTTCTTACACACACCGCCGCATTCCGCAGGAATGCTACTCTGGGGCCTGTTCATCGCTCGTCGAAACCATCATGGCATTGCGTGATTCGACCCGTCCCATGCACTCGCGTCCGGCCCGCAGCCTGGTGCTGTTCAACTACGATTGGGACCAGGCGGGCTACGCGCGCTGGGCGCGCGAGTTTCCGGCCGACAGCGTCGGCTTCGACCTGTTCAGCTTTCCCAGCAACGCCCATCTCATCAACTTCGACCTGGAGCGCTTCGTCGACCGGCTGGCCCGGCAGGCGCCGCGCCGCGGCTGGCAGGCGGTGACCTCTAACCACGAGCAGTTCGGCGCGCTGGCCGCCGCGCTGCTCGCAGAGCGCATGGGCTGGCCGGGCACGCCGGTCGCGGCGGTGCTGGCCTGCCAGCACAAGCGCCATGCGCGGCAGGTGCTGCAACGCGTCGCGCCCGAGGCCAACACCGGCTTCGAGCTGCTCGCTTCGCGCTACGGCGAGCCGGTGCCGCACGACATCGCCTATCCGGTGTTCGTCAAGCCGGTCAAGGCGGCGTTCTCGGTGCTGGCGCGCACCGTGCGCAATCGCGAGGAACTCGCCGCCCTGGTGCGCTTCCGTGCCTGGGAGCTGTGGGTGATCCGCCACCTGGTCGAGCCCTTCGAGCGCATCGCCCGCGTTCGCCTGCCCGAGGCCGGCAGCGCCCATCGCATGCTGCTCGAACAGCCGGTCAACGCGCTGCAATACAACCTCGACGGCTACGTCTTCGCCGGCGATCTGCGCGCGCTGGGCATCGTCGAATCGGTGATGTATCCGGGCACGCAGGCCTTCATGCGCTTCGGCTACCCCTGCGCCATCCCCGACACCGGCCGGGCGCGGGCGCTGGCCGTGGCGAAGCGCTTCCTGGCGGAAGTCGGCTTCACGCACGGCCTGTTCAACATGGAGTTCTTCTACGACGCCGCGCACGATCGCCTGACCGTGATCGAGTTCAATCCGCGCCTGGCCTCGCAGTTCTCCGACCTCTATCTGCGCGTCGATGGCGTCGACCTGCATCGCGTCGCGCTGGAACTCGCCCATGGCCGCGACCCGGCGGCGCTGCCGCGCGTGCAGCCGACGGCGGGCGCGGCGGCAAGCTTCGTCTATCGCAGCTTCGACCCCGCCGCGCGGCCGCCCATGCCGGCCGCCGACCGCCGGCGCGAACTCATGGAGCGCTTCGCCGACGCCATGCTGTTCAGCTTTCCCAAGTCGCCGGGGCAGGTCGCCCGCGACTTCAAGTGGCTGGGCAGCTACCGCCACGGCATCCTGCACCTCGGCGGACGCGACGCGCGCGAGCTGCGGGCGCGTTGCGAGGAAGCGAGCCGCATCCTCGGCTGGCCCGCGCCCTATGGGCATCACGAAACGGCGGGCGGCCTCGCGCTGCCCTTGCCGGGACTCGAACCGGAGGCTGCCCGATGAAGACACCGCGCCTGATCCAGATCGCCCATGACGATCCCGAGGCGATCCGCAAGGAACTGCTTGCGGGGCTCGCCGCGCCGACGGCGCGCATCGCGCCCAAGTACCTCTACGACGCGCTCGGCTCGCGGCTGTTCGCCGCCATCACCGAGCTGCCCGAGTACTACCCGACGCGCACCGAGGCGGCGATCTTCGCGCGCGACATGGCATCGATGGCCGTGGCGCTCGGCCCGGTGGCGACGCTGGTCGACCTCGGCGCCGGCAACTGCGAAAAGGCCGCGCGCCTGTTCGATGCCTTCCAGGTGCGGCGCTACGTGGCGGTGGACATCTCGGCCGGCTACCTGAAGAGCTCGCTGGAGAACCTTCAGCGCCAGCATCCGGCCATGGACATGCTCGGCGTCGGGCTCGACTTTTCCGCCGGGCTGCAACTGCCCGCCGACGTCGGCGACGGGCCGCTGACGCTGTTCTATCCCGGTTCGAGCATCGGCAATTTCACGCCCGACGAGGCGCTCGCCTTCCTGCGCCAGGCGCATGCCGCCTGCCGCGGCGGCGCGCTGCTGATCGGCGTCGACCTGGTCAAGCCCGTCGAGGTCCTGGAGCCGGCCTACGACGATCCGCTCGGCGTCACCGCCGCCTTCAACCGCAACATGCTGCTGCACCTGAACCGCCTGGCCGGCACCGACTTCGACATCGCCGACTGGCGGCACGTGGCGTTCTTCAACGTGCAGGACTCGCGCATCGAAATGCACCTCGAAGCCCGGCATCAAACGCAGGTGCGCTGGGCCGGCGGCGAGCGGCGCTTCGCGGCCGGCGAACGCATGCATACCGAAAACTCCTGCAAGTGGCG
>JAEHDA010000325.1 GCA_016880655.1 Rhodocyclaceae bacterium | reverse complement strand
CCGCCAACCGGCTCGCGGCACGCGGCCTGGATGTCACCGTACTCGAACGCGGCAGCGAACCGGCGCAAGGCGCCTCGGGCAACAAGGCGGGCGTGTTCCGGCCGCTGCCTTCGCTCGACGACACGCGGTTGTCGCGTCTCCTGCGCGCCTGCTTCCTCTATGGCCGGCGCCACCTCGCTGCGCTGGCCGGCGTCCGCCATGGCCTGACCGGCGTACTGCACATCGCCCGCGACGCGAAGCACGAGGACACCCAGCGCCGCACCATCGGGCGGCAGGCGCCGCCAGCGGAACTGGTGCGCTTCGTCGAGCGCGAGGAAGCCTCGCGGCTGGCCAACTGGCCGGTGGAGATGGGCGGCTGGTGGTTTCCCGGCGGCGGCTGGATCGATCCACCCTCGCTGTGCCGTGCCAATCTCGCGGGCATCGACGCGCGCCTTGGCGCGGACGTGGCGCGCATGGAACGCACCGGTTCGCTCTGGCGCCTGTACGACCGCGACGACGCGCTCGTCGCCGAGGCGCCGCAGGTCATCCTGGCCAACGGCATCGACGCACCGCGGCTGGCGCAGCAGATTCCGGTCCGCGTCGGCCGCGGCATGGTATCGCACCTGCCCGAGAATGCCGTGCCCCGCTTCGACATCGTCGCCACCCGCAATGGTTACGTTACCCCGGCGATCGACGGCATCCACTGCGCCGGCGCCACGCTGGCGCCGGACGATCTCGATGCTGCACCGCGCCGCGACGACCACTGCGAGAACCTGCTGCGGCTCGACGCCATCCTGCCCGGCTACGCCGGCCACCTTGCGCCCGAAACCCTTGGCGGACGCGTCGGCTTCCGCCCCATGTCGCCCGACCGACTGCCCATCGTCGGCCCGGTATCGGCCTCCGACGGCCTGTGGGTGCTCAACGGCTTTGGCGCCCGAGGCCTGGTCTGGGCTTCGCTGTGCGCGGAATTGCTCGCTTCGCAGGTCGCCGGCGACCCGCTGCCGGTCGAAAACGACCTGATCGACGCGCTCGCCCTGTCGCGTTTTGGCGACAGGCGAAATCGCCCGGGGCGTATGTAAGAATCATTTCCACTGGCCGGCCGGATCGGCCCCGTGGCCCCGCCGGGCCCGGTTTCCCGCCATTTGCGAGGCATTCCAGTGGAAGACACTCCCGGCAAATTGCATCCCCTGATGACCGTGACAGCCCTCGCCGTCACGGCTGCGGCGCTGGCGACGATCGTGGTCATCACCGGCGTGATCCCGGAGCGCAGCGAGCCGGGCGCGGCATCGCCCACCAGCGCCGCCGCGGCGGCATTCGCCACCACCCTCGCCTCGACGCCACTGTCCTTCAGCAACGCGTCGACCACGCAGGCAGCCCCGCCGGCACAAAGCAGATGATAGGCACGGAAAGTCAGCCTTCGTGGCACGCCGGCGAGCGAATCAGGGTTGTCAATGGCGTCGCGATACCGATGTAGGCAGCCGTCCTCCCCGGCTGCGGGCCGCCCCGGGAACTTCCCGCGGCGGCCTTTTTTTCTCGCGCTGGTCGATTGCCACTCGATACCCTAGTGATTATGATGAATCCACCCCATCCGGCCAACTGTCGGAAGCGATCGAGAAGGGCCATGCCGACTCACGATTTCGCAGGACATTCACCGGCCGCGAACGACGGCCCGACCGCCGAAAACGCGATGGCCCGCGTCATCCTCGCATCGATCGGCGAGGCCGTGATCGCCACCGATCCATCGGGCTGCATCAGCACCATCAACGCCGAGGCCGAGCACCTGACCGGCTGGTCTCGCCAGCAGGCGATGGGCATGCCGATGGACGACGTATTCCGCCTGGTCGACATCGACAAGCGCACGCCGATCGAGTGCCCGGCCGCCACTGCGATGCGCGAGAACCGTGCCATCCGCATCGGGGCGGATACGCTGCTGATTGCGCGCGACGGTCGGGAGTTCATCGTCGAGGCCTCCGCGGCACCCATTCGCGACGAAGGCGCCGAGCCACTTGGCGCGGTGCTGATCTGCCGCGACGTTTCCGATACCCGCCACCTACAACGCTGCATCGCCTGGCAGGCCGGTCACGATGCCCTCACCCACCTGCCCAATCGCAACCTGCTCACCGACCGCCTGCGCCAGGCCATTTCCCTCGCGCTGCGGCAAAAGACGCTGTTGGCGGTCTGTTTTCTCGACCTCGACGGCTTCAAGCCGATCAACGACCGCTATGGCCACGAAGTGGGCGACCGGGTGCTGGTCGCCGTTGCCGAACGCCTGACCGGCATGATCCGCGGTTCCGACACCGTGGCGCGCATCGGCGGCGACGAGTTCGTCCTGCTGCTGACCGGCGCCGAGGCGCCAATCGATTTCCAGCCCGTGCTCGAACGGCTGATCTCGGAAGTGGCGATGCCCTACCATGTCGACAACCGGCAGCTGACCGTGACCGCCAGCATCGGCGTCGCCATCTGCCCGCTCGACGACTCCGACCCCGACACCATCCTGCGCCACGCCGACCAGGCGATGTACGTCGCCAAGCAAACCGGGCGCAACCGCTACCAGTTGTTCGATCCGGAACACGAGCGACGGCTTTCCGCGCCGCCCACACCACCTCAGAGGTAGCGATCGAGCCTCGTCAGCACCTCGTCGCGACCCAGCACCTCCAGCACGGCATCGATAGCGGGCGATTGCGGCTGCCCGAGCAGCGCGACGCGCAGCGGGATCGCCACCTGCGGCATCTTCATGCCGCAGGCCGCCAGCGTCTCCTTCATGGCCGCGGCAATTGTCGCCTTCTCCCAGGCGCAAGCCGCCAGTTTCCCGCGCAGCACCTTGAGCGCCGCGCGCGCGGCGTCGGTGAGATGCGCGGCAATCATCTCGGCGGACGGGTGTACGGCGAGGCAGAACGGCTCCAGCGCATCGGCCAGCTCGTTGAGGTTGCTGACACGATCCTTGTAGAGCGCCGCCACCTCTTCCAGCGATACGCCTGCCTCGGGGTTGATGCCGCGCCGCGCCAGGCGGCGCGCGACTTCGCCGGCGAGGCGTGCGTCCGCGGCTGACTTCATGTAGTGCGCGTTCAGCCAATTGAGCTTCTCGGTGTTGAACTGCGCCGCCGACGAGGTGATG
>JAEHDA010000324.1 GCA_016880655.1 Rhodocyclaceae bacterium | reverse complement strand
TTGCTCATTCGTTCCAGAGGTCGCCGTTGGCCCCATTGGTGCCCGGTTGCGTCAGGCCGAAGTGGCGCCAGATGGCCGCGGTGGCGATGCGTCCGCGCGGTGTCCGTTGCAGGTAGCCCTGCTGGATCAGGAAGGGTTCGAGCACATCTTCGATGGTGTCGCGCGCCTCGCCGATGGCTGCCGCCAGGTTGTCCACGCCCACCGGGCCGCCGCCGAACTTGTCCAGCACGGCCAGCATCAGCTTGCGGTCCATGACGTCGAGCCCGAGGTGGTCGACGTCGAGCATCGACAGCGCGGCGTCGGCGACATCGCGCGTGATTGAACCGTCCGCCTTCACGTCGGCGAAGTCGCGCACACGGCGCAAGAGGCGGTTGGCGATGCGCGGCGTGCCGCGCGAACGGCGGGCGATCTCGGTGGCGCCGTCGCCGACGATCTCGCAGTTCAACAGTTGCGCCGAGCGGCGGATGATGTGGGTCAGCTCTTCGGGCGTGTAGAACTCGAGCCGGGCGACGATGCCGAAGCGGTCGCGCAGCGGGTTGGTCAGCATGCCGGCGCGCGTCGTGGCGCCGATCAGCGTGAAGGGCGGCAGGTCGAGTTTTACCGAACGGGCGGCCGGGCCTTCGCCGATCATGATGTCGATCTGGAAATCCTCCAGCGCCGGGTAGAGGATTTCCTCGACCACTGGACTCAAGCGATGGATTTCGTCGATGAACAGAACGTCGTGCGGTTCCAGGTTGGTCAGAATCGCCGCGAGGTCGCCGGCGCGCTCCAGCACCGGCCCGGAGGTCTGGCGCAGGTTGACGCCCATCTCGTGGGCGATGATGTGGGCCAGCGTGGTCTTGCCCAGGCCGGGCGGGCCGAACAGCAGCACGTGGTCGAGTGCCTCGGCGCGTCGCTTGGCCGCCTCGATGAAGATTTCAAACTGGCCGCGGATCTTCTGCTGGCCGACATACTCCGCCAGTTTCTTCGGCCGCAGCGCGCGCTCCAGCGCATCTTCCTGCGGCGAGGCAGGGGTGGCGGCGATCAGGCGGTCGCTGCCGCGGTCGCCAAGCTGGTCGGTCTGGATGCTCATCAGTCCGCCAGTTTATCCGACCCTCGCTTGCGGCGGATGTAGAGGGTCTTGGCGACAGTGGCGACGACCTGCCCGTCAATATCGACGATGTCGATGCTCCAGGTCGGCTCGTACTTGCGGTCCTCGCCGGTCCTGGCGAGCACGTCGGCGATCTGCTCCTCGCCGAGCTTGAAGCGGGCGAACACGTCGCCCCGGCCGGGCACCTTGAAGTCGATCGCCGACATCTTGTCCCACACCACGTAGCCACGCGGCAGGTTGTGCAGGAGCATGAGGGCGTAGAACGGATCGGTCATCGAGAACAGCGAGCCGCCGTAGTGGGTGCCGAAGTAGTTGCGATTGAGCAGGCCGTGGCGCAGGCGCACGGTGACCGAACGGAAGTCGGGCGAGATCTCGGTGACGTGGATGCCGGCGCCGACGAAGGGCGGCCACAGGTTGATGCCGAACCTGAACAGGCCGGCCGAAAAGCGCAGGCGGGTGAGGGCACCCATGCGCGGGTCAGCCCTTCGAGAGCGCCTTGAGCGCCTGGCGGATGCCGTCAGACACGGCGACGCCGTCGGGCAGCGCCTTCATGGCGCCCAGGGCTTCGCGTTCGTTGTAGCCGAGCGCCAGCAGCGCGTTGAGGATGTCCGAAGCCGCGTCGGGTGGCGTGTCGCCATGGCTGACTTTCGCGGCGAGGCCGGTGGTCTTCAGCTTGCCTTTAAGTTCCAGGAGCAGGCGCTCGGCGGTCTTCTTGCCGATGCCGGGAACTTTCACCAGCCGGCCGGGTTCCTGCAGGACCACCGCTTGCGCCAGTTCGCCGACGGAGAGGCCGGAGAGCAGCGCCAGCGCCGTGCGCGCGCCGATGCCGGAAATCCTGATGAGCTGGCGGAAGGCGGTGCGTTCGTCGTCGGCACCGAAGCCGTAGAGGCAATGCGCGTCCTCGCGCACCACCAGATGCGTGACCAGCGACACCCTCTCGCCCAGCGCGGGCAGGTTGTAGAAGGTGCTCATCGGCACTTCGAGCTCGTAACCGACGCCGCCGACGTCTACCGTGATCTGCGGCGGATTCTTCTCGATCAGCGTTCCGGCAATTCTTCCAATCACACCAATCTTCCTTTCCTGACGCGGAAGCCGCGCGTCGCGATATTGCCCAACCCCTGGCCGCCATGGGCGTGGCAGATGGCGCAGGCCAGCGCGTCGGCCGCGTCGGCGGAGGGCGCGCCGGGCAGTTGCAGCAGGCGCATCACCATCTGCTGCACCTGTTCCTTGGCCGCCTTGCCGTGGCCGACCACGGCCTGCTTGACCTGCAAGGCGGTGTACTCCGCGACCGGCAGATCCGCCCCGACCAGCGCCGAGATCGCCGCGCCACGAGCCTGGCCGAGCAGCAGCGTCGATTGCGGATTGACGTTCACGAACACCTTCTCCACCGCCGCCTGCTGCGGCCGGTGCAGCGCGACCACTTCGCCGATGCCGTCGAGCAGCGTCTTGATGCGCTCGGGCAGGCTGTCCTTGTCGTTGCTCTTGATGCAGCCGCTGGTTACGTAGGCGAGATTCTGGCCGACCTTGTCGATCACCCCGAAGCCGGTGATGCGGAGGCCGGGGTCGATGCCGATGATGCGGACGAGTGTAGTCATGCTGGTAGCGAAAGATACACCGGGGCATCGCCGCTGCGGAAGTTCTGCGGCCGATAGGTCATAATTGCCAAAAATCGATGGGGGAGGACGCGATGAACCAAATGAACATCCGGACACGGCTCTACGTGCTGATCGGCTTCGCCGCGCTGATGCTGTTATTGGTCGGCATCGCCGGCATGACCGGGATCGCGGCTTCGAATGCGAC
>JAEHDA010000323.1 GCA_016880655.1 Rhodocyclaceae bacterium | reverse complement strand
TTCCAGACCGGGCGGCGCTTCAACGTCGAGATCCAGCCGCAGCTGGTGATGCTGCAGAAGACGCTGCTCAACATCGAGGGCCTCGGCCGCCAGCTCGACCCGGAACTGGATTTGTGGACTACCGCCAAGCCCTTCCTGGAGAACTGGATGCAGGAGCGCGTCGGGCTGAAGGCGCTGGCCAACAACCTGAAGCGCGAGGCGCCGCAATGGGCCGCCCTGCTGCCGCAGCTGCCGCGCCTGCTGCACCGGGCGCTCGACCGCAAGCCGCTCGACGAACTGCGCGCGGAAGTGGCGCGGCTGCAGGAGGAGGAGAAACGGCAGACTTTCTGGATGAAGGTGGCGGCGGCGCTGCTGGCGGCGGTGCTCGTCGTGCAGCTGATCCAGTTGGCAAATTGACGCACTTTCTGACGCACTTTCCAAATAGTAACTAATAAGTTACCATTGCCCATGCTTGATCTGGTCGAATTGCTGCGCGAGGACGGAAGCAGTCCTTACGCCGACTGGTTTGCAAGGCTGGATCCGCAAGCGGCCGCAAAGATCACCACAGCCAAGCTGCGCATGTCGATGGGAAATCTTTCCGCCGTGAAGTGGTTTCGCGGCATCGGGGAATGCCGTATCGACTGGGGGCCGGGCTACCGCATATACCTCGCACGCGACGGAGAGAAAATCATCGTCCTGCTCGGTGGCGGCACGAAAAAAGGGCAACAAAGGGACATCGAGAAAGCCATCGACCTTTGGCAGGAATACCGGCGCCGCAAGACACAAGCCGGCAAACGGAGATGAACATGGCACTGACGCGCGACTTCAAGGAAACAGTACAGGCGAGAGTGCAGAGCGACCCGGCCTTTGCACAGGCCTTGCTGGACGAGGCGGTTACGCTGTTTCTGCACGGCGAACCGGAAACCGCGAAGCTGATCCTGCGCGACCTGGTCAACGCGACCATCGGGTTCGAGCAACTGGCTGAAGCAATCCACAAGCCCAGCAAGAGCGTGCATCGCATGCTCTCGCACTCGGGGAATCCAACCATGGCGAACCTTGCCGCCATCCTGCAGGCCATGCAGCGCACGCTGCGGGTGGAACTACACGCCGTGGCAACCCCTGCGTAACCTTTCGAAGATAAACAGCCATGCTGCTCACCTTCGTCATCCTCTACCTGCTGGTGTCGATCGGCATCGGCCTCGTCGCCGCGACGCGCGTCAAGAACACCAAGGACTTCGCGGTGGCCGGCCGCCACCTGCCGCTGCCGGTGGTCACCGCCACGGTGTTCGCCACCTGGTTCGGCGCCGAGGCGGTGTTCGGCGTCTCGGCGACCTTCGTCAAGGACGGCCTGCGCGGCGTGGTGGCCGACCCCTTCGGCTCCTCGCTGTGCCTGGTCATCGCCGGCTTCTTCTTCGCCACCCAGCTCTACAAGCTGAACATCATCACCATCGGCGACTACTACCGCATGCGCTACAACCGCACGGTGGAGGTCATCACGACGCTGTGCATCGTCGCCTCCTACCTGGGCTGGGTGTCGGCGCAGATCAAGGCGCTCGGGCTGATCTTCAACGTGGTGACGGACGGCGCGGTGAGCCCGGAAATGGGCATGGTCATCGGCACGGCGATCGTGCTGACCTACACCACCTTCGGCGGCATGTTCGCGGTGGCGGTGCTCGACTTCGTGCAGATGGGCGTCATCATGGGCGGCATGCTCTACATCGGCTACGTGGTGTCCGGCATGACCGGCGGCGTGGCGCCGGTGATCGCCCACGCCAGCGCCGCCGGCAAGCTGGACTTCTTCCCGCCGCCCGACCTGGCCATGTGGCTCACCTTCATCGGCGCCTGGGTGACGATGATGCTCGGCTCGATCCCGCAGCAGGACGTGTTCCAGCGCATCACCTCGGCGAAGAGCGCGAAGATCGCCATCGGCGGCTCGATCCTCGGCGGCGGCACCTACTTCCTGTTCACCTTCGTGCCGATGTTCATCGCCTACTCGGCGACGCTGATCGACCCGGCGGTGTTCAACGAGCTGCTGGAGAAGGACTCGCAGCTGATCCTGCCGACGCTGGTGCTCACCCACATGCCGGTGTTCGCCCAGGTGGTGTTCTTCGGCGCGGTGCTCTCGGCCATCATGAGCTGCTCGTCGGCGACGCTGCTGGCGCCCTCGGTGACCTTCGC
>JAEHDA010000322.1 GCA_016880655.1 Rhodocyclaceae bacterium | reverse complement strand
GTATTGGGACGCAGGTTCACCGACTTGTGCATGGAGTCGATGGTGATCGGGTCAAGCGACTCGAAGCCGATCAGCATGGCCTTGCAGCCGCTGCGCTGGGCCGATTTCAGCACGTCGTCGTGCTCGACGATGTTCAGGCAGGTCTGGCCGCCCCACTCCTTGCCGCAGTCCGCCATGCGGTCGAACAGGTCCTTGGCCCGCCGGATGAAGCGCGGCCCCGAGCCGACGATGTTGTCGTCCACGATGAAGATGCGCTTGGACTTGATGGAGTTGATCTCGTCGATCACGCTGTCGATGTTGCGCACGCGATAGCGCGAGCCGTTGAAGGCAGTCACCGAACAGAAATTACAGTTGATCGGGCAGCCGCGCCCGGTCTGCACGGTCTCGACGAAGTACTTGCCGGTCAGCAGGTCGCGGCGCGGCGCCAGCAGGTTCTCGATGTCCGGCAGCTCGCAGCTCCGGTACACCGGCTGCATCTGCCCGCGCTCGAAGTCCGCCAGCACCGTGGGCCAGATGTTCTCGCCTTCGCCGACGACCACGGCGTCGGCATAGCGCAGGGCCTCGTCCGTCATGTACGAAGCGTGGATGCCGCCCATCACCACCGGGACGCCGCGCTTGCGGAAGGCGGCGGCGATTTCGTAGGCGCGCGGCGCCAGCGGCGTCATGCAGGTGATGCCGACCAGATCGACCTGCGTGTCGAAATCCAGGTCCTCCATGGCCTCGTCGACGATGCGCACGTCGTAGTGCTCGGGCGTGTAGCGCGCAATGGTGGCCAGATTCAACGGCGGCAGCGCCAGCACCTTGATGTTCGAGTGCAGGCTGCCCTTGAAAGCCGGATTGACGAGGAGGATTTTTTTCATGGGCGGAGATCGGGTTCGAATGTGCGGCCGGGAGTATCGCCGATTTGCCCTGTCTGTGGCGACTGGCACCTATAATCCGCTCCATTCCCGCCGAACCCGAGATTGCCATGACCACCCGCCCCGCCAAGACTCTGGAGACCTTCGCCAACCCGGCGCCGCGGCGCGACTATCAGATCCACATGGAGATCCCGGAGTTCACCTGCCTTTGCCCGAAGACCGGCCAGCCTGACTTCGCGGTGCTGGCGCTGGACTACGTACCGGACAAACTGTGCGTGGAACTTAAGAGCCTGAAACTCTATGTCTGGGGCTTCCGCGAGGAAGGGCATTTCCATGAGGACGTCACCAACCGCATCCTCGACGATCTGGTCAAGGCTACCAGGCCGCGCTTCATGCGCCTGACCGCGCGTTTCTTCGTTCGCGGCGGCATCTTCACCAACGTCGTCGCCGAGTATCGCAAGAAGGGCTGGCAGCCGGCGCCGCGCGTCGATCTGGCCGAGTTCCCCCACCAATCGAACACTCGCGGCTGATGGCTCCCGCCAGCGTCCCACTGACCTTCGCTTCGATCACCCGGGCCCTGGCTCAGGGGGTTGCCACGACGAGGCGCGCCGCCCCGGTCAGCCTCGGCTTTGCCGGCTGCTTCGCGCTGATCGGAGCGCTCATCACGTTCAGTCTGACCAGGTCGGGCCTGACGCCTTTCGTCATCGCCACCGCCGGCGGCTTCATGCTGGTCGGGCCGATCGCCCTGGCGGGCTTCTTCGGCATCGCCCGCGCCGTCGAAGCAGATGGATGGGCCGGCGCCGACGCCGTTTTCAACGGTTTCCATCATCCGCCGGGCTCGCTCTGGGTCGTCGCCCTCGTCTGCGTGCTGCTCTTCGTGATCTTCATTACCGACGCCGGCATCCTCTACAGCTACATGGTCGGCGGCACGCCGCTGTTTCCGGCGGCCATGCTGCCCCTGGCCGCCAATGTCGGGAACTTTCTGCTCTGGACCTCGATCTCGGGCGCCGCGATTGCCTTCCTGCTGTTCACGGTTTCCGCCTTTTCCGTGCCCCTGCTCTGCGAACACCGGGCCGACCTGGTCGGAGCAGTCGTCGCGAGCGTCCAGGTCGTCTTCCGCAATTTTGCGGTGACCATGACGTGGGCACTAATCCTTTCGGTGGCGACGATAGGCAGCATCCTTATCCTGCCTCTCTTCCCCTTCGTGCTGCCCGTGCTGGCCCATGCCAGCCACGCGCTCTACCGGCAGGCCTTGCCGCCGGATCGCTGAACGCGGCATCAGGCCTCCAGCTTCGCCGAGATCAGGCTGGCGGCGACGATCAGTGCGCCGCCCAGCCATTCGCGCGGTCCCATCGTCTCGCCGGCCAGCCACCAGGCCGCGATCGCGGCCACCACCAGTTCCGAGAGCAGGATCACGATTGCGCGGCCGGCAGAGATGCGCGTCAGGCCATACTGGACGACCAGATTGATCGCCAACAGCACCACGCCGATCGCGGCCATGAGCAGCCAAATGCTTGCGCCGACGTTTGGCACCGAAATCGGTTCGGCCAGTGCGACATAAGCCAGGCCGACCGCCACGACACCGACGAACACCGCCATCGACTTGAGTTCGATCGTGTAGTGATGCGCGCGCCGGATCAGTACATTGGCAAGCGCGAACAGGAAACCTGCGGCAAGGCCGATCCACTCGCCGAGCGCCGCCGGCCAGGGCGCGCCCAGTTCCGGGCGCCAGAGCATCACCGCCGCACCGGCCAGCGAGAGTCCGACCAGTACCGCGCCAGACAAGGTCAAGCGCTCGCCGAGCAGCAGACGCGCCAGCAATACCGTCCATAGCGGCGCGAGGTAGAACAGCAGCAGCACGCGCATCACCTCGCCGTGCAGCATGCCCAGCACGTAACCGAGGTTGCAGCCCGCCGCCGACAGCGCAATGGCGACCAGCCATCCGT
>JAEHDA010000321.1 GCA_016880655.1 Rhodocyclaceae bacterium | reverse complement strand
GTTCGACCGGATTGGTCTTCATGCTGCTGCCGCGCGCATTGGCGACGATGCGCGGAAAGTCAGCCGTGGTGATACGCCACCTGGAGAGCCGCGGCAGGGCGAGCCGCTCCTGCCAGCCTGCCAGCATGGCAGGCAAATCGGCGGCGCCGATCAGCCGTCGCACTTCGTCGTACTTGGCCAGTGTTTCGCTTTGCGGGTCGCGTAGCCGCAGCGCCTCGATGTTCGCGCGCGTCGCGGCCGCCAGCAGCGTGCCGCAGGCGACGCCGTGCGGAATCGGGAAGAAGGCGCCGAGCGGCGCGGCGAGGCCGTGCACCGAGCCCAGGCCGGTTTGCGCCAGGCAGATGCCCGACACGAGTGACGCATACGCCATCTTCGCGCGTGCCTCGGCCGACTGGCAGCCGTAGAGCGGCAGCAGCGCCTCGCTGGCGGCCGCGAGGCCGGAGCGGGCCAGCGCATCGGTCATCGGATTGGCGCGCGTCGAGACGAACGACTCGAGCAACTGCGTGAAGGCGTCCATGCCGTCGGCGGCGATCAGTTCGGGTGGGCAGGTGGCGAGCAGGTCAGGGTCGACGACCGCCCATTGCGCGACCAGCGCGTCGTCGCGGAAGGATTTCTTGTACTGGCCGGGCAGCGAGAGCACGGCGTTCCTGGTCGCCTCCGAGCCGGTGCCGGCGGTGGTCGGTACGGCGATGAAGGGCGTGGCCGGGCCGCGATAGGGCAGTTCCGGGCCGACGCCTTCAAGGTGGTCGACGACTGAGTTGCCGGGCTTGAGCAGGCCGGCGATGGCCTTGGCGGCATCGAGCGCCGAGCCGCCGCCGATGCCGATCACCGCGTCGATCATGCTGCCGCGCAAACTTGCCACGGCGGCGTCGACGAATTGCGGCGTCGGCTCGCCGCCGACCTTGACGTGCTCCCACGCAAAGCCCTGCGCCTTCAGCTCGCCGAGCAGCCATTCGCCCGCGGGCGATTCGACGAACGAACGTTGCCCGGTTACGAGCAGCAGGTGCTTGCCGAAAGGCGCTGCGATGGCCGGCAGCTTGCGGATGGTGCCGGTGCCGAACTCGATGCGCGGCAGGCGGGCAATTGAAAATTGCATGTATGTCGTCCGGAGGTTTCCGCGATTCTAGTCGGTAGAATGGCCGCCGATGGGTGTCGATGGGTGGCGTGTCGCCACGGCTGACTTTTCACGGAGGCAGGACGCGAGCATGTGGCAACCGGTAGTCGCGATTTCCGTCGGCGCCGCTGCGGGCGCGCTGCTGCGCTGGCAGCTCGGCGCCAGGCTCAACAGCTTCTTTCCGGCCATTCCGCCCGGCACGCTGGCGGCGAACATCGTCGGCGGCTACATCGTCGGCCTCGCCATCGCTTACTTCGCGCAGGCGAGCGACATCGCGCCCGAGTGGCGGCTGTTGATCATCACCGGCTTCTGCGGCGGCCTGACCACGTTCTCGACATTCTCGGCCGAAGTCGTCACCTTGTTGCAGGAGGGCCGGCTCGGCGTGGCCATGGGCGCGGTGGGCATCCATGTCGTCGGCTCGCTGCTGGCCACGCTGGCCGGGCTCGCCACTTGGCAACTGCTGAGAACCGCTTGAGGAGCATCGCGATGAACGGCTACCAGATCACCTTCTTCACCCAGCAGGACCGCCGCCACAAGGGCAGGCCACTCGCCGACTGGCTGGTGCATCTGGCGCAGGAATTGGGTCTGCCGGGTGCCACGGTACTTGCTGGCGGCGAAGGCTACGGCCAGCATCGCCGCATCCACTCGGCCCACTTCTTCGAGCTTGCCGACCAGCCGGTCGAAGTCGTCATGGCGGCCGGCGCCGAGGAGACCGAGCGCCTGTTCGAGCGCCTGGCGGCCGAAGGCGTGCACGTCTTCTACGTCAAGGTGCCGGTCGAGTTCGGCGTGCTGGGCGAG
>JAEHDA010000320.1 GCA_016880655.1 Rhodocyclaceae bacterium | reverse complement strand
GCCGACATCTTCCTCGGCCTGTCCGCCAAGGGCGTGCTCAAGCCCGAGATGGTCAAGACCATGGCCCCGAACCCGCTGATCCTGGCGATGGCCAACCCCGATCCGGAGATCCTGCCCGAGGAGGCCAAGGCAGTACGGCCGGACGCCATCATCGGCACCGGCCGCTCGGATTACCCCAACCAGGTCAACAACGTCCTCTGCTTCCCGTTCATGTTCCGCGGCGCGCTCGACGTCGGCGCGACGACGATCAATGAGGCGATGAAGATTGCCGCCGTGCGCGCCATCGCCGAACTCGCCCATGCCGAGCAGTCGGAAGTCGTGACCGCGGCCTACGGCAAGGAAGAGCTCTCCTTCGGTCCGGAGTACCTGATTCCCAAGCCCTTCGATCCGCGCCTGATCGTCAAGGTGGCGCCGGCCGTGGCGCAGGCAGCCATGGAGTCAGGCGTGGCGACACGCCCCATCGTCGACATGGCGGCTTATCGCCAGCAGTTGAACGAGTTCGTCTATCACACCGGCCTCCTGATGCGCCCCGTGTTCGCTGCCGCGAAGAAGAATCCGGCCCGCATCGTCTTCTGCGAAGGCGAAGATGACCGGATGCTGCGGGCTGTGCAGGCGGTGATCGACGAGGGCCTGGCCAGGCCGATCGTGGTCGGTCGGCCGCAGGTGGTGGAGACGCGGATCGCCAAGGACGGATTGCGCATGCGTGCGGGTTCCGACTTCGAACTGGTGAATCCGGATTCCGATCCGCGCTACAAGGAACTGTGGCAGGACTATTACGAACTGACCTGCCGCAAGGGCATCGGCGTCGAATACGCCAAGCGGGAAATGCGCCGCCGCACAACGCTGATCGGCGCCATGCTGGTCCGCCACGGCTACGCCGACGGCATGCTCTGCGGCACTTTCGGCCGCCATGCCCTGCACCTGAAGTACATTGCCGACGTGATCGGCCGCAAGCCTGGCGTCGACAGTTTTCACGCCGTCAACATGCTCGTCCTGCCCAACCGGACCGTGTTCATCGGCGACACCTACGTCAACTACGACCCGACCGCCGAACAGGTGGCGGAAATGACCGTGCTGGCCGCCGAAGAAGTACGCCGCTTCGGCCTCGTTCCCAAGGTCGCGTTGCTCTCGCACTCCAGCTTTGGCACCGAGGAGACGCCCACGGCAATCAAGATGCGTCGGGCGCTGGAACTCGTTTCCGCCCGGGCGCCACAACTCGAAGTAGAGGGTGAGATGCACGGCGATGCGGCGCTGTCCGAAGACATCCGCCGCCAGGTTTTTCCGCCATCGCGCCTCAAGGGCGCTGCCAACCTGCTGGTCATGCCGACCCTCGATGCCGCCAATATCGCCTTCAATCTGCTCAAGACCGCGGCCGGCGATGGCCTGACCGTCGGCCCCATGCTTCTCGGCGCGGCGAAGCCCGTGCACATCCTGACGCCGACAGCCACCGTGAGGCGCATCGTCAACGTTACCGCGCTGCTCTCGGTGGAAGTCGCGCAGCAACAACAGGGCCGTCAATAATCATGCCCCACAGCGATACCAGCACAGCACTGGTCGTCTCCGGCGGCGGCGCCCGCGCCGCATACGAAGTCGGCGTCCTGAAGGCGCTGCGCGAACTCGTGCCGCGTCATGGCCGCAGTCCCTTCTCGATCTACTGCGGAATTTCCGGAGGATCCATCAACGCGGCCGGCCTGGCCTTGGCGGCCGACGATTTCGGCGCGGGCGTGGACCGGCTGGTAGCCTTCTGGTCCGGGCTGCATGCCGGCGACGTGTACCGGGCCGACCCGCTGGGAGTGGCCGTTTCCGGGGGGCGCTGGCTGGCCGCACTGACGGCCGGCTGGCTGTTCGGGCGCGGTCCGCGCGCCTTGTTCGACAACGCGCCGCTACAGCCGCTGTTGGCCAAGCATCTCGAGTTCCCGAAGTTCGACCAGGCAGTGGCGCGCCATTCGCTGCGCGCCTTGAGCATTACCTGCTCGGGCTATGCATCGGGCCAGTGCGTCAGCTTCTTCCAGGGTCGCGCGGACCTCGAACCCTGGCATCGCCCGCAGCGTGCCGGCGCACACGTGGCGCTGGGTGTCGACCATGTAGTGGCGTCGATGGCGGCGCCTTTCCTCTTTCCCGCCAAGAAGCTCCATCGTGAGTATTTCGGTGATGGCGCGATGCGCGAACTGGCGCCACTTTCGCCGGCCGTCCACCTCGGCGCGGACCGCATTCTGGTCATTGGTACCGGTCGGATGGCCGACGAGGACTCGGAGCGCTGGCGCAGCCATGGCCGCCCGACGCTGGCCGAGACGGCTGGTCACGTGCTGGCCGGAATCTACGTCGATCGCGTCACCTCGGACATCGAGCGCATGAGCCAGGTTAACCGGCTTGCGGCACGCATACCGGCGGACGTTCGGGAACGGGAAGGGTTGCCCTGGCGCCCCATCGACCTGATGGTGGTTCAGCCCACCGAGCGGCTTGATACACTGGCGGCCACACTCCTCGACGAACTGCCGTGGGCCGTGCGAATGCTGCTGCGCGGCATGGGCGTGCGCAAGGATTCGGGCGGGGCATTGCTTAGCTACCTGATGTTCGAGGCCGCCTATACTCGCAAGCTGATCGATCTCGGTTACCGCGACGCGATGGCCCAGCGTGGCGAATTGAGCGTCTTCCTTGACCTCGATAGAGCCTGAGCTTTCTTGTCTATCTCTCTTTATTTATTGGAAGTATTGCCGATATAGCTTTTTGCAGAAGCAGCCTTGAGTGCTACACTTAAGCCGTATCGGTCCGGAGAGTCGGATGGGAAAAGCATTGTTCTTGCTGGTAACAGCTAGCTTGGCGCTCAGCCTGGCTTCGGTAGACGCACAAGCGGCGACGGGAAAAAGGGCGGTGGTGTCGAAGAAACATCACGTCAAACCGGTCGCCAAGCAGTCGGCCAAATCGAAGTTCGTACAGAAGCGCCGAGCCGAGCCACGACTTCTTGTCGACAGCGACGGCGATCCTATTTTGAGGTCTGCCTCGGCACTGGTGATCGACCAGAGCAGCGGTGCTGTGCTGTTCGAAAAGAATGCCGGCGCCCAGCTGCCCATCGCGTCCATCACCAAGCTGATGACTGCCATGGTGGCGCTCGATGCGGAGCCGGACTTGCAGCAGGAACTGACCATCAGCCAGGATGACGTCGATACCTTCAAGGGAACCCATTCCCGCCTGCGGGTCGGCACTCGCCTGACCCGGGAAGAGATGCTCCGTCTCGCCTTGATGTCCTCGGAGAACAGAGCGGCCGCCGCGTTGTCCCGCTACTATCCCGGCGGGCGTGACGAGTTCGTCGCGGCCATGAACCGCAAGGCCGAGGAGCTCGGGCTCTCCGATACCCGCTTCGAAGATCCGACCGGGCTGACGGCGGCCAATCTTTCCAGTGCCCGCGACTTGACCAAAATGACGGCGGCGGCGCACGGCTACCCGCTGATCCGCCAGTTCTCGACGACCCCGGAGCACCGTGTGATCGTCGCGGGCCGCCCGCACACCTTCCATAACACCAACCGGTTGGTCAGCAACGACGGCTGGGAGATCGGCCTCTCGAAGACCGGCTATATCAGCGAAGCGGGCAAGTGCCTGGTCATGCAGGCTTGGGTGAACAACAAGCCGATGATCATTGTTCTGCTCGATTCCTGGGGCAAGCTGACCCGGATCGGCGATGCCAACCGGATCAAGCGCTGGATCGAAAGCGCGGCGCTGCCGCAGCGCCCGATAACGAGCTGAGGCCTACTTCGTCGGCCCGAGGTGTCCGATTGCGGTCGAGACCGCTTCGGCGGTGGCCCGCAATAGTGGCGCCCAATCCTGACTGTAGCGTTCGGCCGGCGCCGATACCGAAAGACCCGCTACCAGTTCCCCGGTATCGTCGCGCACGGGGGCGGCTACGCAACGGAGCCCCTGTTCGATTTCTTCGTTGTCATAGGCCACGCCGTGACGGCGTACTCGCTCGATTTCCTTTTCGAGCGCGGGCAGCGAGGTGATCGAAGTCGGCGTCAGGCCGGGCAGGCCGGTGCGGCTGGCGTATTCGCGCAACTCGTCCTTGCTGAACTCGGCCAGGTAGAGCTTGCCCGCGGCGGTAACGTGCAACGGCGCGCGCGCACCGACCAGATGGACAACGCGCACCGACGAGCGACCGCTGGACGTGCGCTCGACATAGACGATCTCGTCGCCCTGGCGAACGCCGAGGTTCACGCTCTCGCCGATCTTCTCGTGCAACGCCTGCATCTGCGGCATCGCCGAGTCCCGGATGTTGATGCGCGACTTGACCAGGTTGCCCAGCTCGAGCAGGCGGATGCCGAGGCGGTAGGTGCCTGGATCAGCGCGCTCGGCGAAGCCGGATGCCGACATGGCTGCGAGGATGCGGTGGGCGGTCGAGGGATGCAGGCCGGTTTCCAGGGCCAACTGCTTCAGGCTGACCGGATCGTGGTAATAGGACAGCACGTCGAGCAGCTTCATCATGCGCTCGATGACCTGAATCGGGCTCTTGGCCTCGGCGGCCGTGCCGGTTTGTGTCAGAGAGCGTGCCATGGGTTGAGTATGCCACAATGTGAAATGGGTCTGTCGTTCGGGAAAGGGAATTTCATGCGGATCGCCTTGTTCGTCACTTGCCTTGTCGACCTCATGCGGCCGCGTATCGGTTTCGC
Source organism: Rhodocyclaceae bacterium (assembly GCA_016880655.1). Lineage (GTDB taxonomy): Bacteria > Pseudomonadota > Gammaproteobacteria > Burkholderiales > Rhodocyclaceae > Fen-999. The sequence continues at coordinate 2,998 of JAEHDA010000320.1, read as the reverse complement.
TGCCATCCGGTTGCTGGAAGCAGCCGGCTGCGAGGTCGTGGTTCCGGAAACCCAGACCTGCTGCGGCCAGCCCGCCTTCAACAGCGGCGACCGTGCCTCGGCAGCGCTGCTGGCAAAGAAGGTCATCATCGAGTTCGAGGGCTACGAATACGTTGTCGCGCCCTCGGGCTCATGCGCCGACCAGATCCGCAACGAATACCCCGGCCTCCTGGGCGATGATCCCGAATGGCACGGCCGTGCCGCCGCGCTGGCCAGCCGCGTTCATGAACTCACCGACTTCCTCGTCAATGTGGCAAAGCTCGACAAGCTGCCCGGCGAATTCGCGGGCAGCATCACCTATCATGACTCCTGCGCCGGCCTGAGGAGTCTCGGCATCAAGCGGCAACCGCGCGCATTGCTGGCGAAACTGCCGGGTGTCGAACTCAGGGAAATGCCCGGTGCCGAGGAATGCTGCGGTTTCGGTGGCACCTTCTCGGTCAAGTTCGGCGAGATCTCGGCGGCCATCGCCGGGAAGAAATGCGCCAATGCCTGCACCACGGAGGCGGACGCCATTGTCGGCGGCGACCTCGGCTGCCTCCTGAACATCGAAGGCAAACTGCGTCGCATGGGTGACGAGAAGACGCGTGTGCTGCATATCGCCGAGGTGCTGGCGGGGGACAGGTAATGCAGATCCGTTCCATGTTCTTCAAGGCCAACGCGTCGTCGGCGCTTGCCAATCCGGTATTGCAGGCGAACCTGCGTACTTCGAAGGGAAAGTTCGTCGACAAGCGGCGTACTGCCGTGGCTGACTTTCAGGCCGAGGGCGGCGATTTCGAAGCCATGCGGGTAGCGGCCGCCGAGGTACGTAATCTCGTCCTGAAGGATCTCGATCTCTGGCTGGAGAAGTTCGAGGCCGCCGCGACGGCGCGCGGCGCCACGGTACTGTGGGCGAAGGACGGCGAGGAAATCTGCCGCCATGTCGTCGACATCGCCCGCCGCCATGGCGTCAAGAAGGCCGTCAAGTCGAAGTCCATGCTCTCGGAGGAAGCCGGCCTCAACCAGGCGCTCGAAGCCTCTGGCATCGCCCCCGTCGAGACCGATCTCGGCGAGTACATCCTGCAGATCAACGACAACGAGCCGCCTTCGCACATCATCGCGCCGGTGGTGCACAAAAGTCTCGACGAAGTCGCCGACCTGTTCGAGAAGGTGCACAAGAAGCCGCGCAAGACCGAGATCCCGGAACTGACCCGCGAGGCGCGCGAAGCCTTGCGCCAGCACTTCCTCGATGCCGACATGGGCATCTCGGGTGGCAACTTCCTGGTCGCCGAGACCGGCTCGGTAGCGCTGGTCACCAACGAGGGCAACGGCCGCATGGTCACCACGCTGCCGCGCGTGCATGTCGTCGTCACCGGCATCGAGAAGGTCATTCCGACGCTGGAAGACCTTTCGCTGCTGCTGCGCGTTCTGATCCGTTCGGCAACCGGCCAGCACATCTCCAACTATGTCTCGCTGCTCACGGGCGTCAAGCAGCCCGCCGAGCACGACGGCCCCGAGCACCTCTATTTCGTCCTGGTCGACAACGGTCGCGCCGACCTGGTTGCCTCCGAGTTCCAGGACATGCTGCGCTGCATCCGCTGCGGCGCCTGCATGAACCACTGCCCGGTCTATCAAACCATCGGTGGCCACGCGTATGGCTGGGTCTATCCCGGGCCGATGGGCTCGGTGCTGACGCCGCTCTACCAAGGCCTCGACAAGGCCATCGATCTGCCGCATGCGGCGACGCTGTGCAACCAGTGCGGCGTCGTCTGCCCGGTCAGGATTCCGCTGCCGGAACTGTTGCGCAAGCTGCGCGAGCAGCAGGTCGACAAGAACCTGCGGCCGTGGCTGGAGCGCCTGGCGCTCAAGACCTGGGCCTGGGTGGCCAGCAAGCCGAAGCTCTATGCGCTGGGCACTCGGTTCGGCGTTCGCTATCTCAACTGGCTGGCTGGGGGTTCCGACCGCATCCGCGTGCTTGGCGCCGCGCCGGAATGGACGCTCGGCCGCGACTTCCCGGCACCCGAGGGCCGGACCTTCCGCGAGCTCTACGCGGCGAGGAAGCCGTAATGCAAAGCATCGTCTTCCTGGAGAAGGCCTCGATCCGCGCCACGGTGCGCAGGCCGACCTTTCCGCATACGTGGACCGAGTATGACAAGACCGCGCCCGATGCGATGTTCGACCGGCTCGAGGATGCCACCATCGTCATCGCCAACAAGGTGAAGCTGCCGGGCGAACTGCTGGCGCGCCTGCCGAAGCTGCGGCTGATCGCCGAGGCGGCGACGGGCGCCGACAACATCGACCTGGCCTGGTGCCGTGAGCACAAGCTGCCCGTTACCAACATCTGCGGCTACGCGGTCGATACCGTGCCAGAGCATGTCTTCATGCTGCTGCTGGCGCTGCGCCGGCAACTGCCGGCCTACCGCGCCGACGTCGCGGCGGGCAAGTGGCAGCAGTCACCGATGTTCTGCCTCTTCGACCATCCGATCCGCGACCTGCGCGGCAGCACGCTCGGCATCTTCGGCCGCGGCTCGCTCGGGCAAGGCGTGGCGCGGCTGGCCGAGGCGTTCGGCATGCGCGTCCTGTGGGGCGAGCACCGGAATGCGGCAACGGTGCGCAATGGCTACGTGCCCTTCGCCGCCGTGCTGGCCGAGGCCGACGCGATCTCGCTGCACTGTCCGCTCAATGAGCAGACGCGCGGCATGATCGGTGCTGCCGAGTTGCGGGCGATGAAGAACGACGCCGTTCTCATCAACACCGCGCGCGGAGGTCTGGTCGACGAGGCGGCGCTGGTGCTGGCCTTGCGGGAAGGCCGGATCGGCGGCGCCGGTTTCGACGTGCTCTCGAAGGAGCCGCCGACGGAGGGCAATCCGCTGCTCGACGCCGAACTGCCCAATCTCATCGTCACGCCGCACGTCGCCTGGTCGTCGGACAAGGCGATGCAGGCGCTGGCGGACCAGCTGGTCGACAACATCGAGGCCTTCGT
>JAEHDA010000052.1 GCA_016880655.1 Rhodocyclaceae bacterium | reverse complement strand
TCGCTTCGAGGATGCGTTCGTTGTCCGGGTCGACCTTCAGCATCAGCCGCAGCGCGTCGCCGCACGAGATGGAGCCGACATCGCCGACGCCGTTGGCCTCTTCGAGGACGCCGGAGTTGCGCGGGCTGAAGAAGTGTTCCTTGACCTTTTCCGAATAGTCCCACATGGCGCGCTCCCGATCAGAAACTGAATGACTTGCCGCAGCCGCAGGCAGCCTTGGCGTTGGGGTTGTCGAATTTGAAGCCGCTCTCGGTCATGGTGTCGATGAAGTCGATGGTCAGGCCATCGACCAGTGGCCTGGTCACCGGATCGACCAGCATCCGGATGCCGCCGACTTCGATGGTCGTATCGTCCGCATCCACTTCGGCGACCAGCTTGACGCCGTATTGGTAGCCGGAGCAGCCGCCCCCGGAGACGGACACGCGCAGGCCGACGACCGGGGTTTCGGAAAACTTGATGAAGCGCTTGATGGCCTTTTCGGCACTGGGTGTCAGTTGGATCACGGCTCTCTCCTTGGGCAGGTTGACCAAGGAAGTGCAAAGCCCGTGCCACGCGCTCCGGAATTGGAAAAGGCTTTGCTGGCAGGGGCTTGGCACCGATGGCGCCGCGCGCGGTCTTGTCGCGAATGCGACAAGACCGTCCATCACCACTGGTCCGCCGGCGCGCGCAGGCGTTCCACAGGCTGGTCGCCGAGCAGGTGCTCGTCGAAGATCGCCGCGACGTCCTCCTTGCTGACGCCCGTGTAGAACACGCCCTCGGGATAGACGAGCACGTTCGGTCCCTGGCCGCAGGGGCCGATGCAGCCGCAAGGCGTGACCATCACCCTGTCGAAACACTGGCGCTGCTGAAACTGAAGAAGGAACTCGTCCACCACCTCGGCGCAACCGCGCTGGCCGCAGGAGCCGCGCGGGTGACCGGGCGGCCGCTGCGTCGCGCAGACGAAGACGTGCTTCTGCGGTCTGGCCATGGCGATCAGGCCGCGACGAAGCTGAAGCAGTCCTTCGGACAGGTCCGGCCGCAGGCGCCGCAGCCGATGCAGTCCATCGCGTTCTTGACGGTCATCAGCGCCTTGGCGTCTTCGTCGTCCCAATCGTCCTCGTCGATCTCGTCATCCTCGCCGCGATCGACCAGGGTCAGCACGTCGCGCGGGCAGACCTTGAAGCAGCGGCCGCAGCCGATGCAATGCTTGGGATTGATCGCCTCGACGTACTGAGGCGTCCAGGGCGTGCCGCCCCGGGTAACGGCGGTTGCGCTCATTTGGCTATCCTTTCTGCAAAGTGGTTAAACGTGAATCCGCTTCGGCCCAGGCGCGGCACGCATCGAAGGTCGATTGCGCCAGGCCGGGTATTTCCTCGTAGGCGGCGGGCAGCCGCTCCTCGACCAGGTCGTGCATCTGGCCGGCCCATTCGCCGGCGATGCGCTTGAGCCGCTTCACTTCCTTTTCAAGGTCCTTCAGTTCTTCTTCCGACATCACTTACATCCCCGCGACGTCCGGATACTTGCCGATGATTTCCAGCGCCACGGACAGGTACTTGTCGGCCTCGGTCTTCGCCTTCGACAGGCTCTCGAAGCCGAAGCGATGCACGTCGCGCAGCGTGCGGTCGAGCACGATCAGCTTGCCCACCGAAATCAGCACGCGGCCGAAGCCCTCGTGCGTCAGGTGCACCAGCGGCACGGCCATCATTCCGCACTCCTTCTCGATCAGCACGGCGATGGCGTTGTAGAAGGCCTTGACGCGCGAGAGCGTCTCCTCGTCCGGGTCGCCGACCAGCGGGATCTCCGCCTTGCGCTCCTTGGTCAGCACCAGCGGCGCCAGGATCGCCTCGGCCGGCTGGCCGTCCCAGGTGCCGTAGCTGTCGAGCGCGCGCAGCTGGCGCAGCATTTCCTTGATGAAGTCGGTCTCGAAAATCGGGTCGCTCATGCTGTTTCTCCAGAAGGTGAAAGGGTGGTCCGCCGGCGGCCGAGGATGCGCACCAGCACGAGACCAAATCCCAGCCCCGCCGCCGCGCCCAGCACCGCCGCCGTATCGCCGGCCGCCGCCATCACGCCCGCGCCGGCCAGCGTCGTCACCGCCGGCAGCAGGTAGCCGATCAACGCCGCGGTGTTGAAGGCACTTTCGGGAATCGAGATCTTCAGCAGGTCACCGGACTTCACACCCTCGGGTGCCTCGACCCACACCGCGCGCGTGTGCCCGCCGGCGCAGGAGCGCTTGGTGCCGCAGCTCGAACAGGCCGATGCCGCCTCGATGCGCACCTGCGCCAATGGCCCGGCAACGTCGATCACGCGGCCCGTGGCGGTCATCATTCCTGCCAGCCCTCCTCCGCCATGCGGTCGAAGCGGCCGTCGTCCTTGTTGCGGCCCTCATTTGCCAACATGGCCTTCTCGACCCAGGGCACGCCGCCTTCGCGCACCGCCTTCTGCAACTCGGTCAGCAGGCGCTCGATGCTCGTCTCTTCTTCCAGCCGGATCGGCTGCACGCCGCCGGCGATCAACTGGCGCACCGCCGAGCCGCCCACGGCCAGGCAATACACCGCCGCGCAGCCCGACAGCGCCGCGATCTTGGCCGGAAGCTTGTTCTCGTTGCCATCCATCGACTCTTCGGCGAACTCGGCCACCGAGACGAGCTTGGCGCGCTCGCCGTCGAGCGCGAAAATTGCAAAACCGGTCGACGCGCCGAAGTGCTGGTTCACCCGGGCGCGGTCGTCAGTAGCGAAGGCGACCTGGAGCATGGCGGGCACCGTCTCAGTGCGTGACCACGCCAGGTCCAGCTTCCTCGACCGGACGGAAGATGGAGCGGTAGGCAGGGACTTCATGGTGCTGGCCCAGGATGAGGTTGGCGAAATCGAACAGCGCCTGGCGGGCGCCGCGATAGCCGATCCAGGTGCGCGCATAACCGCCCACCCAGTCGTACTGCGGGAAGCCGGCGCGCAGCAGCGGCACGCCCAGCCGCTCGGCGGTGCCGGCGGCGTGCGAATTGGAGATGACGGCCTGCGCATCGGCACCGGCGTGTTCGAGGTCTTCGAGGTCGCCGATCTGCACGGTGTTGCAGGGCATGTCGGCCAGCACCTCGGCCCGCGCCGGCGAAACTGCCGCGACGATCTCCGCACCCATGCCGGTCAGGAAGTGCGCGAAGCCGATCAGGTGGTCCGGGTCCAGCGCCAGCGCGACGCGCGCGAAGCCGGTCTGGAAGTGGGTATCGACCATCGCGTCCTGCAACTGGGCGCGGTGGCGTTCGATCTTTTCGGGCACCGGCTGGCCGGAAAGCTGCGCCAGCACTTGCGTGAAGCTGTCGCAGGCATCGAGGCCCATCAGGTGGTCGAAGCGAAAGTCAGGCACGGTGGTACGCCGCTTGAGCGCGTCCGCCGCGCGATTGAGCGAGCGGCCGATCACCAGCGTCGCGATCGACTCGCCCATCGTCTCGATCTCGGCCTTCGGCGTGCCGCCGACCGTGAGCGCGGAAAACTTGCCGTCCATCAGGTGGCCGTCGAGCGAATCGCCGATGTCCGGCAGCACCACCGGGCGCAGGCCGAAAGCCTCGATCCATTCCTTCAGCGCCTCGATGTCGCCGGGCGACAGCGAGGAACTCGCCAGCACATTCACCTGCCGACGGCGGCGTCCCACCACGGCTGACTTTTCGTCGCGCTCCGGCACCATGGTTTCGACGATCGCTTCCACCGCGGCCGCGAAGCCGGATTCCAGCGAACCCGCGAAGTCGGGCGTGTTGACCGGCACCACGGCGATGTGGTCGAACTGCGGATGCAGCTCGCGGAACTGCTTCACCAGCCGGCGGATGTCCGTGCCCTGCGTCTCGGACAGGCCGGTGGTCGGCAGGCCGATGATCTCGGGCGAGTTCTTCTCGCAGATCGTCTTCAACCCCTCGATGACGTTCCCGTCCGCGCCCATCACCGTGGACGTCTGGTCCATCGCCGTCGTCTGCAACGGAATCGGCTCGCGGAAGTGGCGCACGAAGAACACCTTGCCGAAGGCCGTGCAGCCCTGCGAGCCATGCATCATCGGGATGGCATTGCGCAAGCCAAGAAAGGCCAGCGACGCCCCGACGGGCTGGCTCACCTTCAGCGGACTCACCGCCAGTGCTTTCGCGCGTTTCAGTATCTCGGCCATGGCATTGGGCGCCTGCAATTGGAAGACACCCCTCCCATTGCAATGGCCATGCCAGCGCAGATTTACTTATGGGTCAATGGGTTGGTGGAGATAAGCTTTGTAGGATAGACGACATCGGAGACCTCCCATGCGTGGCATGCTTTCCCAGGTTGTTCCTTTTCCCATAGGAGATCGAAATGAGAGAGTTTCAAGTGATATTCGAGTTCGATGATGTCCCCCAAACCAAAGACAAAGTATTCGTCGCTAACGCAGCCTCGCGCGACGAGGCAGTCAGCGCGGCCAAGCATAGACTGACAACAGAACACCCGAATCTCGCCTATTGGGTTTGTGCGACTCATTCGATCGATCCAGACCCTGAGGGACTGTAGCCAACTTGTGGGGAAGCTATAGAGCACTGTCGGCGCGCATCAATGGCGTCTCCCCACAGCTGACTTTTGCCGGTTCCGCGAGGTTGCCGCTTACCGGTAATCGGTATAGACTTCCGCCATGATCCGCTCGTTCAAGTGTGCCGATACCGAGGCGCTGTTCGTCACCGGAAAGTCGAAGCGCTTCGCCAACATCAAGAGCGTGGCGGAACGAAAGCTGACGCAGTTGCATGCGGCGGCGACGCTCGATTCCCTGCGGGCGCCGCCGGGCAACCGGCTCGAAGCGCTGATGGGCGACCGGCAGGGGCGGCACAGCATTCGCATCAACGATCAGTGGCGCTTGTGTTTCGTGTGGTCGGCCGAGGGTGTGTTGGACGTGGAGATTGTCGATTACCACTGAGGTGGTAGTCGCGGAAAGGAGCAAGCAATGGTGAAGAATGGCATGCGCCCGGTGCACCCGGGCGAGGTATTGCGGGAGGACTATCTGACGCCGCTGGGCATGAGCGCCAACGCGCTGGCCAAGCGCCTGCATGTGCCTGCCTCGCGCATCAACGACATCGTGCTGGAGCGGCGCGGTGTGACAGCCGACACGGCGCTGCGCCTGACGCGCTGCTTCGGCGGCGATGCGCAGACCTGGCTGAACCTGCAATCGATCTACGACCTGCGCACGGCGGAAATCGCCAGCGCCAAGACCATCAGCGCCGAAGTGGCGCCACTACAGGAAGCGGCTTGACCATCTGGTGGCGTCTCGCCACGACTGACTTTGGCGGCCTCCCGAAGCTCGCCTGATGGTGATACTCTTACCGTATTGCCATCGATAGTAGCGAGGTAAAACCATGACCGCCACCGCAACCCTTTCCAGCAAGTTCCAGATTTCCATCCCCAAGTCCGTCCGCGATGAACAGCGCTGGGAGGCGGGGCAGGAGTTCGTGTTCGTGCCGAAGGCAACAGGCGTGCTGCTGATCCCCGTGCCGGAACTCGGCGAGCTTGCGGGCATCGCCAAGGGCGCCAATGCCGCCGACTTCCGCGACCGGCAGGACCGCTACTGATGCGCGTCATCGATACCTCGGCGTGGATCGAGTGGCTGATCGACGGCCCGCTGCGCAAGAAACTGGCGAAGGAAATTCCCGACAAGGCCGAGTGCATCGTGCCGACCATCGTGCAACTGGAGCTGGCGAAGTGGCTGACCCGGGAGGTCGGCGAGGATCGGGCCGACCAGATGATCGCCTATACCCAGAAGTGCTTCGTCGCGCCGCTGGATACGCGCACCGCCCTGCGCGCCGCCGAGATGTGCCGCCAGCACAAGCTCGCGACCGCCGATGCCGTGGTCTATGCCACCGCGGCCGAGAACGGTGCCGATCTGCTTACTTGCGACGCGCACTTCGAGGGCTTGCCGAACGTCGTTTTCGTTCGGAAAGGTTCGTAGCGAGCCGTGCCACCACGGCTGACTTTCCAGCGCCATTCCGAAAAGCGCATGATGCGCATACAATGCGCATTGGAGGTATGCGATGAAAGCTACGCAAAATTCGATGGCGCGGAAGCGGCCGGTGAATCTGACGCTCAATGAAGATCTGGTCACGCAGGCACGTGCATTGACCGACAACCTTTCCGGGGTGGTCGAGTCCCTGCTCGCCGACTATGTCGAACACGAGCGCCGGCAGCAGCTCGCCAAGGCGAAGACGGTGGAAGCGACCGTGGCGATGTGGAACGATTTCAACGGCAGGCACGGCTCGTTCGCGGACGAGCATTCGACACTCTGATGGCGCAGTTCGACGTCCATCGCAACACGGGCAGGCATCGCGACGACATTCCGTATGTCGTGCTGGTGCAATCTTCGCTGTACGACAGCTACCGCCGCCGCGTCGTCGTTCCGCTAGTGAAGAAGTCTGTGCTCGGCAAGGTCGCCAACTCCCGCTTCAACCCGGCATTCAAGATCGAGAGTGTTCCGGTCGTCCTGCATCCGCTGGAAATCGTCTCCGTCGCCACCGAGCAACTCGGCGAGTTCGTGCTGTCGCTACGGGACAGCGGCGACGTCATCGCGGCGGCACTGGACGAATTGCTCACGCAAGCCTGG
>JAEHDA010000319.1 GCA_016880655.1 Rhodocyclaceae bacterium | reverse complement strand
TCGGCGTTGTAGCGCGTCGCGATCTCTTCCAGCATGCCCGGCTTCGGCTTGCGGCAACTGCACTTGTCGGCGTTGGTATGCGGACAGAAGAACACCGCGTCGATCCGCCCGCCGGCCTGCGCCACCGCCTTGATCATCTTGTCGTGGATGGCGTTCAGCGTATCCATCTCGAACAGCCCGCGGCCGATGCCGGACTGGTTGGTCGCGACTACCACGCGATAGCCCCACTGGGTCAGGCGCGCGATCGCATCCAGGCTGCCAGGAATCGGCCGCCACTCGTCCGGCGACTTGATGTACAAGTCCGAGTCGTGGTTGATGACGCCGTCGCGGTCGAGGATGATGAGCTTCAATGCGTCTGCCTCATGCGGACAGTCTGGACAGGTCGGCAACGCGGTTCATGGCCTGATGCAAGATCGCCAACAGGCCGAGACGATTGGCGCGCAAGGCGGGATCTTCGGCATTGACCATCACGCCGTCGAAGAAGGCATCGACCGGGCCGCGCAGCGCCGCCAGCGATTGCAGCGACGCCGTGTAGTCGCCCTTGTCGAACGCCGCGTCGGCCTTCGGCTTCACGTCGCCCAGCGCCGTGTTGAGCGCGATCTCGGCCGACTCCTTGAGCACCGCCGCATCGACCTTGGCCGCCACCGCGCCTTCGGCCTTCTTCAGGATGTTGCCGACGCGCTTGTTCGCCGCAGCAAGGCTTGCCGCCTCGGGCAGCGCCGCAAAGGCGCGCACCGCGGCGAGACGCTTCGGGATGTCGCCGAGGCGCTGCGGCCGCAGGCCGACCACGGCATCGACTTCCAGCGCCGAGTAGCCCTGCTCGCGCAGCGTGCCGGCCAGGCGTTCGTAGATGAAGTCGGCGAGTAGCGCGGCCACCTTCTCGTCAGTGACTTGCGCAGCCTTGAACAGCCACGACAGGTCGAGCGGCAGATCCTGCTCGATCAGCATGCGGATCACGCCCAGCGCGTGACGGCGCAGCGCGAACGGATCCTTGTCGCCGGTCGGCAACTGGCCGATGCCGAACATGCCGGCCAGCGTCTCCAGCTTGTCTGCCAGCGCCACGCAGACACCGACCTGGCCGCGCGGCAGGCTGTCGCCGGCAAAGCGCGGCTTGTAGTGATCCTCGATGGCGTCGGCGATCTCTACGGGCAGGCCGTCGTGCAGCGCGTAGTAGCGGCCCATGGTGCCTTGCAGTTCGGGGAACTCGCCGACCATGTCGGTCAGCAGGTCGGCCTTGGAGAGCAGCGCCGCCTGGTCGGCCTGGCGTGCGAGCGCTTCACCTCCGAGTTGCTGGCCGATGGCGCTGGCAATCGCGGCAACGCGCTGGGCGCGCTCGCCCTGGGTGCCGAGCTTGTTGTGATAGACGACTTTCGCCAGCCCCGGAATGCGGTCGGCCAGCGACTTCTTTCGGTCCTGGTCGAAGAAGAACTTGGCATCGGCCAGGCGCGGGCGCACCACGCGCTCGTTGCCACCGATCACTGCGCTGGCGTCGGCCGGGCTGATGTTGCTGACGACGAGGAACTTGTTGGTCAGCTTGCCGGCGGCATCGAGCAGCGGGAAATACTTCTGGTTCGCCTTCATGGTCAGGATCAGGCATTCCTGCGGCACGTCGAGGAATTCCTTCTCGAACTGGCAGGTCAGCACATTCGGCCGTTCGACCAGCGCCGTCACCTCGTCGAGCAGCGCCTCGTCCTCGATCGGCTTCAGTCCTTCCTTTTCGGCGTTCCGCCGCAACTGACTTTCGATCTCGGCGCGGCGCTCCGCGAAGCTGGCGATCACCGCGCCTTCGCTCTTCAACTGCTCGGCGTAGGAATCGGCGTCGCGGATCGCGACGACCGGCTTGGCTGCCTCGAAGCGATGGCCCTGCGTCTCGCGACCGGCGGTCAAACCGAGCACGGAGATCGGCACCACGTCGGCGCCATGCAGCGCGACCAGCTTGTGCGCCGGACGCACGAAATTCACGCTGCTCCAGCCGTCCGCGAGTTGATATGTCATTACCTTCGGGATCGGCAAGCCGGACAACGCCGCTTCCAGCGCCGTTTGCAAACCGGCGGCGAGCGTCGCGCCGGGCACGATGCTGTCGAGGAACAGGGCTTCGGCCTTGCCGTCAATCGCGCGCTTGAGGCTAGGCACAACGGACGCGTCCGCACCGAGCGCGGCGAGCTTCTTCAGCAGCGCGGGCGTCGCATTGCCGCTCGCGTCGAGCGCGACCGCAACCGGCATCAGCTTCTGCTGGACCGCCTTGTCGGCCGCCTTGGCAGCGACGG
>JAEHDA010000318.1 GCA_016880655.1 Rhodocyclaceae bacterium | reverse complement strand
TGGTGGACGGCATCAAGCGCGCCACCGACGTGATGATCGCCGGCAAGATCGCGCTGATCGCCGGCTACGGCGACGTGGGCAAGGGCTCGGCGCAAGCCATGCGCGCCCTGTCGGCCCAGGTGTGGGTCACGGAAGTCGATCCGATCTGCGCGCTACAGGCCGCGATGGAAGGCTATCGCGTCGTCACCATGGAGTACGCCGCCGACAAGGCCGACATCTTCGTTACAGCCACCGGCAACTTCCACGTCATCAACCATGACCACATGGCGAAGATGAAGGATCAGGCCATCGTCTGCAACATCGGCCACTTCGACAACGAGATCGATGTCGCCTCGGTCGAGAAGTACCAGTGGGAAGAGATCAAACCGCAGGTCGACCACATCATCTTCCCCGATGGCAAACGGATCATCCTGCTGGCCAAGGGCCGCCTGGTGAACCTCGGCTGCGCCACCGGGCACCCGAGCTACGTGATGTCGTCCTCGTTCGCCAACCAGACCATCGCGCAGATCGAGCTGTTCACGCGCAACGCCGACTACCCGGTCGGCGTCTATACGCTGCCCAAACATCTCGACGAGAAAGTCGCGCGCCTGCAACTGAAGAAGCTCAACGCGCAACTGACCACACTGACCGACCAGCAGGCCGCCTACATCGGCGTGCCCAAGGAAGGTCCGTACAAGTCCGAGCATTATCGCTACTAAAGGAGTTGCGCCATGGTCCGCCTGCTGATCGCCTGGTTGCTCAACACCATCGCGCTGCTCGCGGTGGCCTATCTGATGCCCTCGATCCATGTGGCCTCGGTGGGCGCGGCGCTGATCGCCGCGCTGGTGCTCGGCCTGGTGAACACGCTGGTGCGGCCGCTGCTGATCGTCCTGACGCTGCCGGTGACGCTGCTGACGCTCGGGCTGTTCCTGCTCGTCATCAACGGCCTGCTGTTCTGGGCGGTCGGCAGCTTCCTCGACGGCTTCACGGTGGCGAGCTTCTGGTCGGGTTTCTTCGGCGCCATCCTCTACAGCCTGATCAGTTGGGCGCTGGCGGCGATTCTGAAACCGAAGGCATGAAGTCCTTCCATCGGCGCACGTCGCGTCCGGCGCCACATCCCGCCGTCGCTGCGGCGGTCGTCCAGCGCGACGGCCTGCGCGCCGACCAGTTGCTGGTCGAGCGCGGGCTGGCGCCTTCGCGCACCGTCGCGCAGCGCTTGATCGAGGCCGGTCGCGTTTCGTGGTCGGGCGGCGTGGTGGCCAAGGTATCGATGGTCCTGCCACAAACAGCCGAGCTCGCCGTCGCCAGCGACGAAACGGATCGCTACGTCGGTCGAGGCGGCATCAAGCTGGCCGGCGCGCTGGCGCATGCGAAGCTGGATGTGCGCGGCAGGACCTGCCTCGATGTCGGCCAGAGCACCGGCGGCTTCACCGATTGCCTGCTGCAAGCCGGCGCGGCTTCCGTGGTCGGCGTCGACGTCGGCCACGACCAGTTGCATCCCAGTCTGCGCGGCGATCCGCGAGTCACCAGCATCGAGGGTGTCAATGCGCGCGAGCTGCAAAAGTCAGCCGTGGCGACACGCCACTACGACCTGATCGTCGCCGATCTTTCCTTCATCTCGCTGACGCTGGTGCTGCCGCAACTGCCGGCACTGCTGGAGCCTGGCGGCGACATGCTGCTGCTCGTCAAGCCGCAGTTCGA
>JAEHDA010000317.1 GCA_016880655.1 Rhodocyclaceae bacterium | reverse complement strand
TCGACTCGCACATGAAGTGGAAGGAACGGCTGCACGACCACATCGCCGGGCGCAGTGCCGAGGCCCTGGACGAGGCGTCGGTTGCGCGCGACGACCTCTGCGCGCTCGGGCAATGGATCAATGGCGAGGGCGGGAAAATCCACGGCGGCACGCCCGCCTTCGTTCATCTCGGCAACATCCACCGCCAGTTCCACGCCGCCGCGGGGCAGATCGTCAAGCTTGCCGCGGCCGGCCGCAAGGACGAGGCGCTGCACCTGCTGGAAGAGGGCGAATACGCCCAGGTCTCCGACGACGTCACCGCGGCACTGGTGGAGCTGTTCGCGCGCGCACCGGGCAACTAGCCGCTGCCCGCCCCGTTCCGGCCCCCGCCGGACGGGGCCGTTCCGCGTTTGCGGTCACGGCTGCTATTCTTGACAGCCGATGACCGCCTCTCCGCTCAGACAAAGGATTCTGCTGCGCCTGCTGCTGACGGCGGGACTGCTGTCGGTCCTCCTGCTGGTCGTGTTCCTCGCCGTCTATCGCGGCCAGTTGGTCGCCGAACGCGCACGGGCCTCGCTCGGATTCAACCTGCTCCTCCAGGCGGCACTGGAAAACGCCATGCTCAAGCGGGACGTGCCGGGTCTCGCCGACATCGTCACCCACCTCGGCGCCCAGCCCGGCATCCGCAGCGTCTTCATCCTGAATCCGGCCGGCGACGTCCGCTTCGCCTCGCGCCCGGAGCTGCTCGGGATGCATCGTCCGGAACTGGTTCCGGCTGCCGACGCGCGCCCGACCGCCGAATTCCGGCTCGCCGAGGACGGCACCGAAGTCCTGCGCTCGACCAATCCGGTCCGCAACAAACCGCCCTGCAAGACCTGCCACGGCGAAGCGACGGCGCGTCCGGTCAACGGCATCCTGGTGGTCGACTACGAGGCGGGGGAAATCCGCGCCCATGCCTTGCAGAGCGCGCTCGCCTTCGCGGCCGCCGGCATCCTGGTCCTGGGCCTGGTCCTCGTCGTGCTCTGGCGTACCCTGAACCGGCAGGTGCTCGAACCGGTCGCCGCGCTCGCCCGCGCCAGCGCCGCCCTGGAAGCCGGCCGGCTCGCCGAGCGCGTCCCGGTCCACGGCGACGACGAATTCGCCGCGCTCGGCCAGCGCTTCAACCGCATGGCCGAGCGGCTCGAAAAGCAGGTGGCGCTGCTGCGCGCCCACGAGAACTACCTCCAGCAGATTCTCGACGGACTGCCCGACGGCGTTCGCGTCATCCGGCTCGCCGACCACGCGGTGACGCTGGCCAACCGCGCCTTCTGTAACCAGGTCGGCCAGCCTGGCGAGGCCGTGCTCAACCAGCCCTGCCACGCCAGCACCCACGGCCGGGCCGAGCCCTGCGCGCCGACGCTGGTGGTCTGCCCGCTGCACGAACTGCGCGAGGTCGGCGACACGCTCAAGGCCACGCACCACCACCTGCGCGCCGACGGCACGCCCTTCCCCGCCGAGATCCACGCCGCGCTGATCGAGCTCGACGGCAGCGACGGCAAGCAGCGCTACATCGTCGAGTCGATCCGCGATCTCGGCCAGGCCGCCCGCATCTCGCACGAGCAGCGGCTCTCGGAACTCGGCCTGCTGGCTGCCGGCATCGCCCACGAGATCCACAACCCGCTCGGCTCCGTCCGCCTCGGCGTGCAGGGCCTGCTGCGCGACTTGCGCGAAGGCCGCGTCGCCGTCGACCACATCGCCGACTACATGGGCCTCATCGACCAGGAGATCGACAACTGCATCGGCGTCACCCGCCGCCTGCTGCTGCTGGCGCGGCCGCCGACCGGCGCGCTGCAGCTCGTGATCCTCGACGACGCCCTGACCGACACCATGCGCCTGCTCGAATTCGACGCGCAGACGCACAACATCCGCCAGCAGACCGGGCTGCCGCCGGAGCCGCTGCGCGTCCTCGCCGACGAGGCGGAGATCCGCATGATCTTCCTCAACCTCATCCAGAATGCGCACCACGCGATGCCTGCCGGCGGCACGCTGCACGCCACCCTGCGCAGCGAAGGCGGGCGCGCGGTGATCGACATCGAGGACAGCGGCATCGGCATGTCCACCGAGCAGGTCGCCCGCATCTTCGACCCCTTCTACAGCCGCCGCGCCGACGGCGTCGCGGGCACCGGCCTCGGCCTGACCATCGTCCGGAACCTGGTCGAGCGGCTGGGCGGCAGCATCGAGGTGGCCAGCACGCCCGGCCGCGGCACCCGCTTCCGCATCCGGCTGCCGCTGGCCGAATCGCACCTGAACGACAACGCATGAAGAAAACGCTACTGATCGTCGACGACGACGCCGTCTTCAACAGCCTGCTGCGGCGGCAGATCGAAGCCATGGGCCTGAATACGCGCGGCGCGGGTTCCTGGGCCGAAGCGCAGGGCCTGCTGGCCGAGATCGAGCCGAACGCCATCATCCTCGACTTCAAGCTGCCCGACCGCACCGCCGGCGAGATCCTCGGCGAGATCCGCAACCAGTATCCGGTGATCGTGCTGACGGGCTACGGCTCCATTCCCAATGCCGTCAGCGCCATCCGCGAAGGGGCCGCCGACTTCCTGACCAAGCCGGTCAACATCGACGAACTCGAGCTGACCGTCAGGCGCGTGCTGGAGAACGCCGAGCTGCGCGAATCGAACCGCTTCTACCGCGACCAGCTGGCTTCCTACCGTCCCGGGCCGCTGGTCTTCGACAGCGCGGCGATGCGCGACGTCCAGGCCATGATCCACGCCGTCGGGCCGACCGACACCACCGTGCTGATCCTCGGCGAATCCGGTACCGGCAAGGAGATGGTCGCCCAGGCCATCCACGAGCGCAGCCCGCGCGCCCACCGCGAGCTGGTCGCCATCGACGGCAGCGGCCTGCAGGAAAGCCTGTTCGAGTCCGAGCTGTTCGGCCATGAACGCGGCGCCTTCACCGGGGCGGACCGCCTGAAGCGGGGCCTGATCGAGGAGGCCGGCGGCAGCACGCTGTTCCTCGACGAGATCGGCGACATCGGGCCGGCGATCCAGGCCAAGCTCCTGCGCGTCATGGAGACCAATACCTTCCGGCGCCTGGGCGGCAACAAGACCTTCACCGCCGATGCCCGCTTCGTCGCCGCCACCAACCGCGACATCGCCGAGATGAGCCGCGCCGGCAACTTCCGCAGCGACCTCTACTTCCGCCTGTCGCGCTTCGTCATCACGGTGCCGCCGCTGCGCGAGCGCCGCGAGGACATCGAGCCGCTGGCGCGCCACTTCCTGGGCCTCCTGACGCGGACCTCGCCCATGGCGCTGGCGCCCGATGCGCTCAAGCTGCTGGTCGCCTGCGACTGGCCGGGCAACGTGCGCGAACTGCGCAACGCCATCGAACGCGCCGTGATCCTGGCCCGCCCCGGCGACCAGGTGCGCGCCGAGCACCTGGCCTTCATTCCGCGCGACCACCCGGGCGAGTTCGTGCTGCGCTTCGGCCAGGAACCGAACCTCGAACAGATCGAGCGCGAATACCTGCGCCAGGTGATGGCCAAGTACGGCGGCAACCGCCAGAAGACCGCCGCCGTGCTCGGCATCAGCGAGCGGCACATCTACCGGCTGATCGAGAAGTACGGCTTCGGCGAAAGGGACGCGGGGCTATAATCCGTCGCCCCGCAGCACCCGCGCCGCTCCCGCCCCCCGCTTCGTGTCCTCCCCGCCTGCCCCGCTGTTGCCCCTGCCCGGCGCCCTGCCCAGGGCCGGCGCTCGCCTCGACCTGCCGGCACTGGCCGGCTCGGCCGACGCGCTGGCCATCGCCGAACTCGCGCAACCCGGCCGCCTGCTGCTGGTGGTTGCCGCCAGCCCGCTCGACGCCCAGCGCCTGGCCGAGGAAGTCGCCTGGTTCGCGCCGTCCCTGCGCGTGCACCTGCTGCCCGACTGGGAGACGCTGCCCTACGACAGCTTCTCGCCGCACCAGGACCTGATCTCCGAACGCCTCGCCACGCTCTACGCAGTCACGCGCGGCGAGTGCGAGGTGCTGATCGCCGCTGCGGCGACGGCGCTGGCGCGCATGGCGCCGCCGTCGCACCTGGTCGGCCACACCTTCTTCCTCAAGAAGGGCGACCGGCTCGACCTCGACAAGCTGCGCGGCCAGTTGACCCTGGCCGGCTACCAGCCCGTCACGCAGGTGGTCGCGGCCGGCGAGTACAGCGTGCGCGGCGGCCTGGTCGACCTCTACCCGATGGGTTCGGCGCTGCCCTACCGCATCGAGCTGTTCGACGACGAGGTGGAGACGCTGCGCACCTTCGACGTCGACTCGCAGCGCACGCTCTACCCGGTGCCGGAGATCCGCCTGCTGCCGGCGCGCGAGTTTCCCATCGGCGAACCCGGCCGCAACAAGTTCCGCGCCCGCTTCCGCGAGACCTTCGAGGGCGACGCCTCGCGCATCGCGCTCTACAAGGACGTTTCCGGCGGCACGCTGCCGGCCGGCATCGAGTACTACCTGCCGCTGTTCTTCGACGAGACTGCGACGCTGTTCGACTACCTGCCGCAGGACGCGCTGCTGCTGACGCACCATGACGTACCGGCGGC